>CANRNU010000004.1 GCA_947632005.1 uncultured Oscillospiraceae bacterium
ATCGGCCGTCTCTCCGGCTCCCAGCGGGTCCGGGGGGATGAGCGGGAGATGGATTGGACGCCGGGCGCGAAAAACTATAGGGCCCCCGCCGCGTCCGCTCCGGCCCCGGCCCCTGCTCCGGCGCCCTGGCAGCAAGGGGCGCAGAATGGGGCCCAGAACAGGGGACAGCAGCGGGTCCAGCCCGGGATGCAATACCGCGGTCCGGCGGCCCCGACGGGCACGGTCCCGCAGACAGCTCCGATGCAGGGCGGTCCGGCGGCCCCGACAGGCACGGTCCCGCTGACGGCCCCGATGCAGGGCGGTCCGGCGGCCCCGACGGGCACGGTCCCGCTGACGGCTCCAATGCAAGGCGGCCCGGCGGCCCCGACAGGCACGGTCCCGCTGACGGCCCCGATGCAGGGCAGTCCGGCGGCCCCGACGGATACGGTCCCGCTGACGGCCCCGATGCAGGGCGGTCCGGCGGCCCCGGCGGATACGGTCCCGCTGACGGCTCCGGTACAGGAAGAGACCGGACATGCCGGCGGGCCGGACGGAGAGGGTACGGTCCAGTTGGACGAGGAGCTCCCTGCCGGCGGCGGGGACAGCGCGGAGGCGGCGCGGCGGAAGCTGGGCTTCCAGCCGGACGTGAAGGTCTTGGTATTTCAGTCGGACGAGCGGATATGAGTTCGCTCCCCGGCCGGGAAGGGTATCTGGAAAGGACGGAGGAACAGATGAAACGATATGCGGTGAGAAACAGGGTCCTGGCATGGCTGTGCGTCGCCGTGATGTTGCTGGCGGCGGTCCCCGCGAGAGCATATGCGGATGGCGAAGAGCTGGAGTTCAAACTGCCGGAGGACAGCCATCTGACCTTTGAGAAGGCGGAGAAAGAGGAAGAGGACAAAAAGGTCTGGAAGATCAACGAGGACGGCGAGTATGTGCTGGTGATGAAGCCGGACGACGGATACCAGCTGCCGGAGAGCATCGTCCTGAAGATCGGGGAGGACCAGGAGCTGAAGAAGGACGAGGACTATAAATATGACCGGGAGAAGGGCGAGATCGTCATCTTCCCGGGAGTCCTGGCCGGGACGGAGAAGGTGACCGTCAAAGCGGCGGCCACGCCCGCGCCTGCGCCTACCCCGGCACCGACGCCGGAGCCCACACCGGAACCGACGCCAGAGCCCACCCCGGAGCCCACGCCGGAACCGACGCCGGAGCCAACACCGGAGCCCACGCCGGAACCCACGGCAGAACCGACCCCGGAGGCTACGCCGGAGGCCACGGCGGAACCCACGCCTGAGCCGACGCCGGAAGCCACGGCGGAGGCTGCCCCGGAGGCTACGCCGGAACCGACCCCGGAGGCTACCCCGGAGAGCACGCCGGAGCCCTCGGCAGAGGCTACACCGGAGGCCACGGAAGTGCCTGCACCGGAAGCCACACCGGAAGCTACAGCGGTACCGGAGGCCATGCCGGAGGAGACAGCGGGCCCGGCGGAAGAGCCGGAGGTCACGCCGACGGCCACGCCGGAGCCGGCGGAAGAGCCGACGCCCACACCGGAAGGACCGGCGGAAGAGCCGGCAGAGCCGGAGCCCACGGCGGTGCCGGAACCTACAGCAGTGCCGGAACCTACGGCCACGCCGGAGGCGCCCCATTATATGGCGGCCCTTGCGGGAGATGACCACATCCAGGTCAGCGGCGGGGAGAAGATCTATCCGGGAAGCGAGTACATCATCCACATCGACCAGCTGACGGCGGGATATGTGCTGGGCGGCGTGACCGTCGCGCTGGGAGAGGCCCCGCTGGGGGAAGACGCCTATACATGGAACTATGACGGAGCGGAGTCCGTCAGCCTGCAGATCTTGCAGGAGGACGCCGACGGGAGCACGCTGTCGGTGCAGGTCGTCTCTATGCCGGGAAGCTATCCGGTGACGGTCGCCGGGCAGAAGCTCACGTCCGTCTCCGCCGCGGCGGACGGCGGGGAGCCGGTCCCGGCCGAGAAGGCGGAGGGCGGATATGTCTTCACGGCGGATTTCGACAAAACGTACACGGTGACGGTGACCTCGGCGGAGGGGTATCTGCTGCCGGAGGAGATCACCGCGGAGCCGGAGATACCGGGACTGGTCTGGGACGGCCAGACGGGACAGATGACGGTGCCCGCCGGGGCCGTCACCGGGCCGGCGCAGGTGAATGTGGTGACGTCCATGGCCGGGGATGGCTATGTGATCACCCCGGGCGCGCCCGGCGAGAACGGCTGGTACGGCGAGGCAGTCACCATCCAGCCCCAGGCGCCTGCCACGGGCATTTTGTGCGACGAGACGTGGTATAAGGGCATCGTGATCGGCGGGGCCGGCGAGGCTCCGGAGGAAGGCTGGCTGACCATCGGCGACTGCGAGGACCTGGAGGTGACGTTCCGGGTGAGCGACGGGACCTGGGACGGGACGGCCTATACCCAGGGCGAGCTGGGGAAAGCGGTGGTGAAGACCTTCAGCGTGGACTCGGCCGACCCACAGGTGGAGACATCGGTCAGCGGCGGCCTGGAGCAGGACGGGGTGCTGTATCTCGGCGAGGGAGACGAGGCGGTCGTCACCTTCACGGCGTCGGATACCAATTTCATCCCCGACGAGGCGGGCGCCTATGAGCTGGCGGCGCCCCCGGACGCGGCGGTGTCCGACTGGTCCGGGGAGGAAGAGGGCGTCTGGACCCTGACCGTCACCCTGGACGGCTCGTCGATGCAGGAGGGCCGGTATGACATCGGGCTCACCGTGACCGACGGGGCGGGGCACGCCGTGCAGAAGACGGCGGCTGCCGTCTGCGTGGACCGAACGGGCCCGGAGGTGGCGGGCGTCTCCTACACGCCCACGGAGAGCGGGAAGAGCGTCAGGGAACGGACGCTGGACATGGGCTACAGCGTCTCCGACGCCGGCGCCGTCCAGGTGACGGTGTCCGCCAGGGACGCGCTCTCCCCGGTGAGCTATTTCGTCATCGAAGACGAGAGCGGCACGCTGTATGAGCATCTGGGCGCCAGAGCGGACGGGGACAGCGGAAGCTATACCGCGGTCACGGACGAGCCGGTCACGGCCCAGTACAAGGGCCAGCTCACGGTGACGGCGGTGGATGTGCTGGGCAACAGCGGCACGCTCTCCCCGGACCGGGACAACACCGGCAACACCAATCTGATGCTGGATACCGCGGCCCCCGAGGTGGTGCTTTCGGCCCCCGATTATACGTCGGTGCACAACACGGACTATGTCCTGGAGATGACGGTCAGCGACCCCGTGGAGCAGGGCGTGTACTCCGGCGTGGCGAGCGTCACCTGCATGGTGGGGGTATACAGCACCGCTGACCAGAAGAACTGGAGCGGCGTGGGCGGTATGCAGCAGTTGTATGCCGCCGGCGGTGAGTATACCCAGGAGGTGACGTGCCGGGTGACGATCCCCGCCGGGATCAACAGCAACCTGGTGTTCGTCCAGGTGATGGCGGAGGACAACGCCGGCAACACCAACAAGCTCACCAGCAATGTGTTCAAAATGGACGACCAGGCGCCGGTCGTGAACGTGCGCTTCGACAACAACGAGGCGGTCAATGAGTGGTATTTCAAGGCGCCCCGGACGGCCACCGTGACGGTGACGGACAAAAACTTCATCTCCAGCGGCGTGACGCTCCTCACCGAGGGGGCCCAGGGGATCTGGTCCGCCGGGACCGACGCCGACCGGGACGGTCTGCCCGATACATACACCTGCCCCATCGTCTACGATCAGGACGGGGCGTACAGCCTGACTGTCCGGGCCGCGGATCTGGGGGGCAACACCCTGGAGGACCCGCAGGTGACCTATACGGGCACGGCGCCGCAGATGTTCACCGTGGACATGACGGCGCCGGTGTATGAGATCAGCCTCGGGAACGCGGGAGACGGCGGGTACCTCATGGACGCCGCCGACGCCGTGCTGACGGTCCGGGAGGTGAACTTCTCGCCCATGCTGGCCTCGGCAGGTCTCTCGGTGACAAGGGACGGGACGGACATCAGCGGCGAGGTCAGCGGCATGCTCCAGTGGGAGGGTGCGGAGGTCCTGACGGCGGACTTCCCCCTGCACGACGACGGGGAGTACACGGTGGATATGGCCTTCGAGGACCTGGCCGGCAACGCCGCTGTGGGCGTGGAGCGGTCCGTGTTCGTGGACCTGCATGACCCGGTGGTGCGCGTCACCGGCGTGGCCGATCAGTCGGCCAACGCGCAGGACACGATCCGGCCCACGGTCACGGTGTCCGACAAGTATTATGAGGCCGGCGCCACGGCCATCGTGCTCACCAACGGCATGGGCCAGGACGTGACACAGACGTATCTGACCGGGAGCTCCGCCTCCGAGGTGGTCTATGACGCCGTCAGCGGCGTGTATACCCAGACCTTTACGCTGGAGAACATCGCCGAGGACGACATTTACAGCCTGACCGCCACCAACACCGACCGGTCCGGCCGGACGAACAGCGTGATGACCGTGACCGGCGCCGACGGCGCCGAGCGGCAGATCTCCCTGGCGGAAGGGGAGAAGATGCGCTTCTCCGTCAACCGCAACGGCTCGTCCTACGCCGCCAATGAGGAGACCATGGCCATCATGGGCCAGTATGTCCAGCAGGTCCACGACGTGCGGATCATGGAGATCAACGTGGATGAGCTGGACCCGGAGAGCGTCCACCTCACCCTGACCCGGGACAACAACACCCAGGACCTGACCGCCGGCGAGGACTTCACCTGGGAGACGGACCCGGCCAACGCCTCCGGGTGGCATGTCTATGAATACGCCCTGAACGACGAGCTGTTCGAGGACGACGGCAGCTATGCCGTGTCGGTCTACTCCCAGGACGCCGCGGGCAATATCTCCCAGAACAATACGGAGGACAAAAACTTCGAGGTCTCCTTCGTGGTGGATAAGACCCCGCCCATCTATGTGGCCATGAACCTGGAGGACGGCGCCGTGTACAACGAGCAGAGCCGGACCGTCACCATCAACTGCAGCGACAACATCGCCCTGGACAGCGTCAAGGTGCTCATGCTGGACAGCACCGCCCCCAGAGATGAAAACGGCGACCTCATCTGGTACGACACGGACGAGGAGGGCAACATCATCTGGCGCGGCAGGGAGCTGGCGCTCACCTATGCCGGCAACGGCGACTATACCTTCACTCTGGAGGAGGGCGACAGCGCCGCAACCTCCCAGCAGAGCGTGCTGGTGGTCTGCACCGATAAGGCCCACAACCAGAACATTCACCAGGAGATCAAAGAGTTCACGGTCTCCAGCAACGGCTGGGTCCGGCTGCGGGCCAATCTGGCCCTGTTCTACGGCGTGCTGGCCGGCGCCGGCATCCTGTTCGCCGGGGCGGCTGCGATCCTGCTGCTGCCGATGCGGAGAAAGCACAAGGCCCAGTGATCGGGCGCCGGTGAGACGGGGGTCATGGGATGAAACGGAAAAATACCGGCTGTGACCGGTCGGATATGGACCAGGGATACGGGGCGTTTTTCCCCTATGCGGTGCGGTCGCCGGACGGAGCGCCCCGGGTCCCGCCGGGACCCGGCCCGGAGGCGGACACCGTGGCCCTGGACGAGGGGCGGCCGACGACCGGTCCGGTCCGGCCCGGTCTGACGCCCCCGGAGCGGGCGGTGGCCAGCGTGCTGGTGTTCACGGACACCGAGCGGCGGCGCACCTATTCCGTGCAGCTCTTGGACCGGGTCACCCTGGGCCGGGAGGAGAGCCTGAACGACATCGCGGTCCGGGACCAGCGGATATCCGCCCGGCACTGTGAGGTATTCCGGGAGGGCGGACGGCTGATGGTGCGGGACGTGGGGTCCACCAACGGCACCGTGCTGGTGTCCCGGGGCGTCCGGTACCCGGTGGACAGATGGAAGGGCCTGGAGATACAGACAGGCGACATGCTGGAGATAGGGCTGACCAGGCTGGAGCTCTCCGGCGTCTGAGACAGAACACTTACTTTGCCCCGGGGTGGTCCCGGGGCCGTGCGGGAGGATATCAGTGGTGACGACTCTATTTCAATCGGGCGCGGACGGGGCGTGCCTGGTGGTGCTGGAACGGGGCGCGGTGCGCAGCTATGCGCTGGGCGCCCAGGCGCTGTGGACGATAGGCCGCAGGACCCCGGAACACGCGCCGGATATTTCCTTCGACTCCCCCATCGTCAGCCGGGAGCAGGGCGAGTTTTTCGCCAGCGGCGGACAGTGGTTCTACTGCGACGGAGGGAGCCGGAACGGGACATTTTACAACGACGTGAAGATATGGGCCGGATATCGGGTGAAGAGCAAGCCGGTGCCCCTGAGCAGCGGCGACGTGCTCCGGGTGGACCGGCGGGACGCGTCCCTGGCGGACCCGAGGGGCGTGTGGATGTATTTCTCCGCCGCCCCCATCCGGGGGGTGTGGCGGTACTATCCCCTGGCGGGACGCACCAGCACCGTCATCGGCCGGGACGCCGCCCGGTGCGACATCGTCCAGCCCCTGGCCTATATCTCCGGGCAGCATGCCCGCATCGTTGCCCGGGACGGACAGTTCTGGCTCAGCGACTGCGGCAGCAAGGCGGGCACCTGGCTCAACGGACGGCCCCTCCGGAAGGAGACGTGCCTGGGAGAGAAGGACCATATCTGCCTGTGCGACTGCCATTTCATCTTTGCCGACGGCGGACTTATCTACAACGACCGGGGCCAACCATCCCCCCGGGAGCAGGGCGGTGACCCCCGGCAGGGGGATGTGATGCTCCGGGCGGACATCCGCTCCAAAAAGGTCCGGGACCTGAACGGCCACGGGGAGAAGGAGCTCATCCGGGATGTGACCCTGGAGATCCGGTCCGGGGAGCTGATCGCCCTGCTGGGAGGCTCCGGCGCTGGCAAATCCACGCTGATGAACTGCCTGAACGGAACAGAGCGGTCCGGCGTGGAGGGCACCGTCAGCTTCCGGGGGGAGGACCTGTACAAGAACTATGACCGGCTGAAATGCCTGGTGGGCAATGTGCCCCAGCAGAACGTCCTCAACGAGACCCTCAGCGTGGAGCAGGAGCTGAGATATGCCGCCAAGCTCCGTCTGCCCGGGGACATGAGCCGGGACGATATCCAGCGGCAGGTGGACAAGACCCTGGAGGTGCTGGACCTGCAGGCCAAGCGGAAGAGCCCCATCCGGAAGCTCAGCGGCGGCGAACAGAAGCGGGTCAACATCGGCGTGGAGCTGGTGGCGGACCGGGAGCTGCTATGCCTGGACGAGCCGGACGCGGGACTGGACCCCCACGCGAAAAAGGAGCTGTTCACCACCTTGCAGCACCTGGCCCACGAGCGGGGCAAGTGCGTGCTGGCCATCATCCACGATGTGTCCGAGATCGACATGTTCGACCAGATCGTCATGATGGTGAAAGTCCATGAGGTGGGGCGGCTGGCCTTTGCCGGGTCCCCGGCGGAGGGACGCAGGCGCTTCCAGGTGACGAACCTCACGGAGGTATACGACCTGGTCCAGAAAGAGCCTGAAAAATATATTGTGGGGTAACGGTGTGAAGACTGATATGACAAAACGGTCCGCGTTCAGCGAGTGGCTGCTGCTCACCAGACAGTCCGCGGCCATCCTGTTCACAGACAAAAAGAACCTGATCCTGTCCCTGGTCTTCCCGGTGGTGGCGGCTGTCATCACCGTGTGGATCGCGGGGGAAAACATGTTCGTCACCTTCGAGGGGACGAAATCGGCTTGCTTCGTGCTGGTGAGCGCGGCCATCTGGGGCGGGCTGTTCAACTCCATCCAGGTGGTGGTGAAGGAGCGGAGCATCATCAAACGGAACCTGACCTCGGGGATGTACCTGCGCTCCTATATCGCCTCCAAGGCGGTGGTACAGCTGCTGCTGTGCCTGTTCCAGAGCGTGCTGCTCACGTGCAGCTTCCTCGGGGTGCACTGGCGGTACGGCAACGACCTGCCGGCGGAGGGGGTCATCCTGCCCTGGGCGCTGGGGGAGTATTTCATCAGCCTGTTCGTGCTGACCTATGCGGCGGACGCCATGGGGCTGTTCCTGTCCAGTCTGGTGCGAAAGCCGGAGACCGCCAACGTGATGGCGCCCTATATCCTGATCGTACAGCTGATCTTCTCCGGGGTGCTGTTCACCATGGAGGGGGCGGCGGACGCGCTGTCCTACGCCATGTTCAGCCGCTGGGGCATGGAGGCCCTGGGCAGTATCAGCGACCTGAACGGGCTGCCCCTGGCCATCCAGGCCACGGTGCCCACGGTGCCCCATGAGGCGGACGATATGTTCCTGCGCACCGGCGAACACCTGCTGACGGTGTGGCTGGTGCTGGGGGCGTTTGCCCTGGTGTTCCTGCTGCTGGGCAACTTGTTCCTGCACCGGGTCGCCAAGGACAGCCGCTGAGTGGAAAACAAAGACCGCAGACGACGCAGAAAAGGGGGCGAAGACCGTGGAGACGGGAGAGAGCTGGAAGGGCTGGAAGGTGGTCCAGGTCATCGGCCGGGGCAGCTTCGGCACGGTGTACGAGATCGAGCGGGATATGCTGGGGATGACGGAGAAAGCCGCCCTGAAGCACATCACCATCCCCCGGGACGACGGCGAGACAGAGGAGTTGCTGGGGGACGGCTACGACATGGCCAGCATCTCCCAGCGGTACGACAAATATCTGAAAGACATCGTCCGGGAATACGCCCTCATGGCCTCCCTGAAGGGGAGCGCCAACATCGTCATCTGCGACGATGTGGAATACAGCCCCCGGAAGGGCAAGCCGGGCTGGGAGATCTTCATCCGGATGGAGCTTCTCACCCCCATCCTGCGGGTCATGGACCAGTATGGACGGCCTGAGGACGCGGTGCGGATGGGGACAGACCTGTGCCGGGCCCTGGAGCTGTGCGGGAGAAAGCACATCGTCCACCGGGACATCAAGCCCCAGAACATCTTCGTGTCCCCTCAGGAGCAGTATAAGCTGGGGGATTTCGGCGTGGCGAAGGTAGCCGACCACACCACGGCAGGGACCCGGGTGGGGACGTTCCGGTACATGGCGCCGGAGGTGTATTATGGCCGGCCCTATGGGGCGTCGGCGGACATCTACTCCCTGGGGATGGTGCTGTACTGGGTGCTGAATAGGCGGCGTGGACCCTTCGCGCCTCTGCCGCCGGAGGTGCCCACAGCGAGACAGGAGGAGGACGCCCAGGCCCGGCGGCTGCGGGGGGAGCCCCTGCCGCCCCCGGCGGACGGGAGCGAGGAGCTGAAGCGCATCGTGCTGAGAGCGTGCGCCTATGCGCCGGAGGATCGGTATCGCGACGCGGGGGAGATGCTGGCGGACCTGCAGGCGCTGCCGGACGCAGAGCCGGCTGTCTCCGCACCGGCATATGGAGACGAGACAGTAGAGGTGGAGGAGACGGTAGTCCAGCCAAGCCCCTCTCCCATGGCGGCGGAGACGGTATACATGGACATGGACCCGGGACCCGGGACCGGCATGGCTGCGGCAGAGACGGTGCTGGAGGAAAAGGCGCCGCCCGCCCCCGCTCCCGCGCCGACGCCACAGCCTGTGAGCCCCCAGCCTGTGTCTCAGCCGGCGTCTGTGCCTCGGCCTCAGCCTGTGCCCCAGCCCGCGCCAAAAAAGAAAAAGAGAGGCCGCGTGGCCCTGGTCCTCGCCGGTGTGGCCGTCGTCCTGCTGGCAGCAGCGCTGAGGGTGGCGTTCACCCTGCGGGGCAGCGTCCAGCTGGACATGCAGCCGTCCACGACCATATCCGCGGGGAGCTTTCACACGGCGGCTGTCCGAGCGGACGGTACCGTAGCGGCTGCAGGGTATAATGGTGCTGGTCAGTGCGACGTGAGCGACTGGACCGACATCGTGGCGGTGTCCGTGGGAAGTTTCCGCACAGTGGGGCTTCGCTCCGACGGCAAGGTGGTGGCTGCAGGCTCTAACGCTTATGGCCAGTGTGACGTGGGCAACTGGAGGAAGATCGTGGCGGTGTCCGCGGGCACAAAGCACACGGTGGGACTGCGCAAGAACGGCACGGTAGTGGCCGTGGGGTATAATGGTGTTGGCCAGTGCGATGTGAGCGGCTGGGCGGACATCGTGGCGGTGTCCGCCGGCTGGAATCACACGGTGGGACTGCGCAAAGACGGCACGGTGGTGGCTGCAGGCTCTAACGCTTATGGCCAGTGCGATGTGAGCAGCTGGAGGGACATCGCGGCGGTGTCCGCCGGCGGGTACCACACGGTGGGACTTCGCTCCGACGGCACGGTAGTGGCCGTGGGGTATAATGGTGCTGGCCAGTGCGACGTAGACAGCTGGACAGGCATCGTGGCGGTGTCCGCGGGAGATTTCCACACGGTGGGGCTTCGCTCCGACGGCACGGTGGTGGCCGTGGGGGAGAACGATGACGGCCAGTGCGACGTGAGCGGCTGGAGGAATATCGTGGCGGTGTCCGCGGGCACAAAGCACACGGTGGGGCTTCGTTCCGACGGCACGGTGGTGGCCGTGGGGGAGAACGCCTACGGCAAGTGCGACGTGGGCGGCTGGAGGGACATCCGGCTGCCCGAAGACGAGGGCTGACGGGCGCGGCCCGAGGACGGCGGAACAGGAGGGAAGAAGATGTACACACTGTATTACGCCGCACGGACCCACGGCGGACACGTGCGGGGGAACAATGAGGACAATTTCTTCGTGAACGGGACGTACCGGCAGGACACGGCGGCGGGGGAGGCGGCCTGCGCCGGAACGGTGACGGAGGGCGCCCTGACGGCCTGCGTGTGCGACGGGATGGGGGGCCATGACCGGGGAGAGGTGGCCTCGCTGCTGGCGGTGCAGGCCCTGGCGGCGCTGGAGCGGGAACAGGCGTCGTTCCAGGCGGACGGGATGGGCTGCGTGGAGCGGCTGAATCTCTCGGTCTGGGAGGAGAACGACCGGGAGAAGACCAGCATCGGCACCACCCTGGCGCTGGTGGAGTTCCGGCAGGACAGGGCCCTGGCGCTGAACGTGGGGGACAGCCGCATCTACCGGATGCGGGACGGCACGCTCACCCAGCTGTCGGAGGACCACACATTGGTGGCCGGGATGGTGCGTACCGGGCAGATCACCCCCGAAGAGGCGGCCGGACACCCCCTGCGGCACCATATCACCCAGTATCTGGGCATCTGCCCCCAGGAGCTGCGCCTGGAGCCCGCCTTCGCGGGGCCCATGGAGCTGCGGGCCGGGGACCGGTTCCTGGTGTGCAGCGACGGGCTGACCGATATGCTGGACGACGGGCGCATCGCCGGGGTCCTGGAACAGAACGGGGACGTGGAGAACGCGGCCCGGGCGCTGGTGCAGGCCGCGCTGGCCGCGGGAGGAAAGGATAACGTGACAGTGGTCCTGGTGGAGGCCGGCCAAGGCCGGTCCAAACTCCGGACATGGACAGACCGGCTGTCGGAAAAGCTGACCGGGAGATGAGGGAAATATGCAAGAGTTGGTGCAACAGGGATTGATCGAGAGGAAGACGGGCGAGCAGGGGGTATCGTACCTGCTGGCGGAGGAGGCGCTGTTCTCCCAGACCCGGATGAAGGCCATCGAGTCCAGCGAGGACCCGTGCATCCTCAAGTGCGTGCGGGTGCTCTACAACGGGAAGATCAAGCTGGTCTATCTCACAGGCGGATACCGCCGGCTGGACCAGTGCCTGCCGGGGATGAAGAGCGGAGATTACCGGGCCCTGGCAGGGGCGATGATGAGAGAGGTGCTGTTCATCCGGGGCAACAGCATCCTGAGCTGCGGCTGCATCGACCTGTCGGCGGACCGGGTGTTCGTGGACTGGAGCGAAAAGGACGTGCGGCTGGTCTGCCTGCCGGTGCGGGATAAGGTCCCCATCCCGGAGGCGGAGTTCGAGAGCATGCTCCGGGAAAAGCTCCTGCAATGGGGCAGCCTGCTCCCGCCGGAGGAGCAGAGCGGGCTGGAGGAGCTGAATGAACAGCTGAGCGACCCGACCGAGAGCCTGCAGACGCTGGCGGAACATTTCGCCTCCTATCGGCACAGGGCCCCGATGCCGGGCCCGATGCGGCGGGAAGCGGGACAGATGAAGCTGGAGCTCA
This sequence comes from uncultured Oscillospiraceae bacterium, assembly GCA_947632005.1. Taxonomy (GTDB): domain Bacteria; phylum Bacillota; class Clostridia; order Oscillospirales; family Oscillospiraceae; genus CAJOIG01. The sequence goes on from CANRNU010000004.1 coordinate 12,040, forward strand.
GCTCGGTGGGGACCGTGCCGCCGGTCGCGTTCGTGGTGGACCATACGCCGTTCCTCATCGGACGGGAGTGGGGCACGGTGGACGGAGCGATCCCCGGGGAGTACCCGCGGGTGGGACGGAAGCACTGCCGCATCGAGGCCGGCCCCGGCGGCTACCAGGTCGTGGACGTGAACAGCAAAAACGGCACCTGGGTGAACGACGTGAAGCTCCAGCCCCTGGTGCCCGCGGAGCTGGCCCATGGGAGCGTGCTGCGGCTGGCAAATGTGTCGTTTGCGGTGCGGATCACAGGAGGTGGAGCATGAAGCCGGTCGTGTTTCTGATAGACCAGGACGAGGAGTACGCGGAGTTCCTGGAGGCGAAGCTGATAGAAAAATACGGCGGGCAGATCGACCTGCACACCATCACCGACAGCGATTATTTCCTCCGGCTGTTCTCCGGCCAGCAGCGGGCCGCCGCGGCGCTGGTGGGAGAGGGGCTGTACAGCAGCAGCCTGCGGCAGCATCAGATCGACCGGATCGTGGTCCTGAGCGGGCGGCAGTTCTCGGAGGAGGACCGGCAGCGGCAGGAGCCGGGGGTGGTCTGGGTCAACCGGTTCAGCAACCCCGCCACCATTCTGAACGAGGCCCTGTACGGCCTGCGGATGGAAGCGGCCGACAGGACGGGGAAACGGGCGGGCATGGCCCAGGTGATCGCCGTCACCTCCGCCATCGGCGGAAGCGGGAAGACCTCGGTGGCCCTGGCGCTGTCCGGGGCGCTGGCCCGCAGCCACCAGCGGGTGCTGTATCTGTGCACGGAGGAGATCCAGAGCTTCGGCTACCATCTGCCCGGGAGCGGGTCTCTGCCCCTGGACGCCTGCCGGGCGTTGGCGAAAAATACCTCCGGCGCGTATCAGCAGCTCCGCCGGTACCTGAAAGGTTCGCCCTTCGCCTATCTGCCGCCGATGCCCTGCGCCCCCAGCATGATGCAGATCCCGCCGGACGCCTATGTGCGCCTGGTGCGTGAGGCGCGGATGAGCGGAGATCTCGACGTGATCGTCCTGGACCCGGGCACCGGCTGCGACGGCGGCCGGGCCGCCCTGCTGCAGGAGAGCGACCAGGTGTTCGTGCTGGTGCTCCAGGACGGCCTGTCGGCGGCCAAGACCGAGGCCATGCTGCGGAATATGGACGCAAGTTCCGAAAAATACTCCTTCGTCTGCAACCGCTTCGTTCCGCCAGACGCGGAGGATGCGCCCCGGAGAGCGGCGGCGCCGTATACGGTCGATACATATCTAAAAGATATTCCGGATATGAGCCTGAAGGCCCTGGAACAGGACGAGGGGCTGGCTGAGCTCACCTATATGCTTTTGTGATGCGGGAGGTGCGAAACAGTGAGTGAGGGGATCGTCATTACCGTCAATGTCCCCCAGAAGGGACTTCGGGAGGACCTGGAGGTACCGGGCGAGATCACGGCCATCGACCTGATCGAGGCGCTGGCCAATATATACGGGCTGAAGATCGACCGGGGCCGGATCTATGATTATTACCTGAAAATGGACCATCCAAAGGCGCTGCTGCGGGGCAGTCAGACGTTGGCGGAGAGCGGGATGCGCGAGGGATCGGAGGTGTGGCTCTGGAATGAGGAATGATACAGGCGAACGCTGGGATCACCGGCTGATATTGACCGGCGGCGGACTGTACCGGGAGCTGGAACTCACAGAGGATGTGGTCCGGGTCGCCATCGGCACCGAAATGGGCTCCGATATGCGCTTCCAGGCGCTGGATTTCTTCGAGCCCTTCTCCTTCTGTGTGACCAGGAGCGACGCCGGCTGGCAGATCGAGTGCGGAGAGGGCGTCTACGTCTCCGGCGGCGACGTGCGGAAGCTGATGGTATGCCCGCTCACGCCGGGTGGCCAGGTCTCCGTGCGCTACCGGTCCTCCAACGCGGAGCTGCTCCGGGTACGGCTGGCCTACAGCTTCCGGGCCGCCCCCAAAAATTACGACCGCTTCGTCAGCTTTGCCAACCTCTCCTCGGTGACCCTGGGGGGCACCAACGGCGCCCAGATCCAGCTGCACCATACCCTCACCCAGGGGGATGTGTGCATGCTCACCAGACAGGCCGACGGCTGGACGCTCCAGGCCGTCAGCAGCAGGACGGGGGTGTTCCTCAACGGGCGGAAGGTGACGGGCAGCGTCCGGCTCCAGCCCATGGATTTCATCGACGTGGGGCCCTTCAGCTTCTGCTGGAAGGACGGGGGCCTGTATACGGCCTGGGGCAGCCCCATCACCCTCGCCGGCATCTCCTATGCCGACTACCCCGAGAGCCGCAGCGCCCTGGTCTATCCCCAGTTCAACCGGGGCACCCGCATCCATATCGCCCCCTCCACGGAGGAGGTGCAGGTGCTGGACCCGCCCACCGAGCCCCAGGAGCCGGAAAGGGACATCATCGCCCAGCTGTTCCCCGCCATCGCGATGATCGCCATCGTGGTGCTGGTCCGGGGCAGCCGCGGCGGCAGCGATTCCACCTTCCTCATCATGAGCGTGGCGTCCATGGGCGTCGGCATCGCCTCGTCCATCTATTCGCTCATCAAGGGCCGCAGCGACTATAAGAAGAAGCTCCAGGAGCGGAGCGAAGCCTACAGCCGCTACATCGTGGCCAAGCGAGCGGCGCTGCAGCAGTTCCGCCAGGAGGAGGCCCAGATCCTGGAGGAGACGTATTACCCGGCGGAGAGAGAGCTGCTGATGATCGACGAGTTCGACGAGCGGCTGTTTGAGAGAACGGCGGAGGACGGCGATTTTCTGGAGGTGCGCCTGGGCACCGGCGAACGGGAGTCTGTGCGCAAGACCGCTTACCGGCAGAAAGAACAGGTGGAGGCCACGGATACGCTCCAGGATATCCCGGCCAGCGTGGACGCGGAGTTCAAGATGCTCCACGGAGTGCCGGTGACCCTGAGCCTGAAAAACGCCAGCATCGTGGGCATCACCGGCGGCCGCGGCGCCCTGGCGCATATGCTCCGGGTGCTGACGCTGGACCTGGTCACCCGGCAGTACCATACGGACGTACAGCTGTTTTACTGCCTGGATGAGACCGACACGGAGATGTTCTCCTACCTCAAGTACCTGCCCCATGTGCGCAACAATGCGCTGCATCGCAGAAATATCATCTGCGACGACGAGAGCAAGAGCGTGCTGCTGGAGTACCTGTATAAGCTGATGACCAGCCGGGACAAGGACCACACCCTCCCGCGGCTGGTGGTGTTCATGTACCGGGACAGGGGCATCCGCTCCCATCCCCTCTCCCAGCTCATGGAGCAGGGAAAGAAGCTGGGGGTCACGTTCCTCTTCTTTGAGGAGGAACAGGCCAACCTGCCCACCGGGTGCGAGTATGTGATCCAGATGAACAGCGAGGCGGAGGGCGCCCTCATCAGCAGCGCCGACGGGACCTCCGTGCAGCCGTTCGTGACCAGCGACATCACGGACGCGATGATGCTGCCGGCGGCCAGAAAGCTGGCGCCGGTCCACAGCGAGAGGATCAGCCTGGAGAGCACCCTGACCCGGAACATCACCCTGTTCGAGCTTTTGAACATCTATGGGCCGGAGGACCTGGACCTGGAGAAAAACTGGGCCGCATCGGAGGTCTATCGGAGCATGGCCGCGCCCCTGGGCGTGAAGAGCAAAAACCAGATCATCAGCCTGGACCTGCATGAGAAGGCCCACGGCCCCCACGGCCTGGTGGCCGGTACCACCGGCTCCGGCAAGAGCGAGCTCCTCCAGAGCTATGTGCTGAGTATGGCGCTGCGGTTCCATCCCTATGAGGTCGGCTTTGTCATCATCGACTTCAAGGGCGGCGGCATGGTCAATCAGTTCCGGGACCTGCCCCATCTGGTGGGCGCCATCACGAACATCGACGGCCGGGAGATCGACCGGTCCCTGCTGTCCATCCGCGCGGAGCTGAAAAAGAGACAGGAGCTCTTCGCCCAGTACAACGTCAACCATATCGACAGCTACATCCGGCTGTTCCGCAAGGGGGAGACGCCGGTCCCGCTGCCCCATCTCATCCTGATCGTGGACGAGTTCGCGGAGCTGAAAATGGACCAGCCCGAGTTCATGAAGGAGCTCATCAGTACCGCCCGCATCGGACGGAGCCTGGGCGTGCACCTCATCCTGGCCACCCAGAAGCCCAGCGGCGTGGTGGACCCGCAGATCTGGTCCAACTCCCGCTTCAAGCTGTGCCTGAAGGTCCAGTCCAAGGAGGACAGCAACGAGGTGCTCAAAACGCCCCTGGCGGCGGAGATCCAGGAGCCTGGCCGGGCATACCTGCAGGTGGGCAACAACGAGGTCTTCGAGCTGTTCCAGTCCGCCTACAGCGGCGGCCCCGCCAAGGTGGAGGGCGTGACGGCCCGGCGGAAGTTCAAGATATCCCGGGTCAGCTTCAGCGGCAGGAGGACCCTGGCCTATGAGCAGAAGCCGGAGGCCAGCGCGGATATGGAGACGACCCAGCTGCAGAGCGTGGTCCGGTATGTGGCGGAGTATACGAAGCGCAGACATATCGCCCGCCTGCCGTTCATCTGCCTGCCGCCGCTGCCGGAGCGGCTGCCCTATGAGCCGAGAGACTTCGGCGTGGATATCGAGGAGGGCCTGAGCGCGGCGCTGGGCATCTATGACGACCCGTCCCGGCAGTATCAGGGCGAGTTCTCCATCAACGTGACCCAGGAAAATACCCTTATCATCGGCTCCTCCCAGTACGGCAAGACCAATCTGCTCCAGACCGTGGTCCGCAGCCTGACGGAGCAGTATACCCCCGAACAGCTGAATCTCTACATCCTGGACTTCGGGACGATGATCTTCACCAACTTCGAGGACCTGGCCCATGTGGGCGGCGTGGTCTGCTCCCAGGAGGACGAGAAGCTGAAGAATCTGTTCCGGCTGCTGAACGAGGAACTGGCCTCCCGGAAGGAAAAGCTGGTCCAGGCCGGCGTCAGCTCCTTCGCCTCCTACCTGGAGGCGGGATTGACCGAGCTGCCCCAGATCGTGGTGATCATCGACAATCTGACCGCGCTGCGGGAGATGTATCTGACGGACAGCGACTTCCTGCTGCCCCTGTGCCGGGACGGCCTGTCCGTGGGCATCAGCTTCGTGGCGGCCAACAATCAGACCGGCGGCTTCGGCTACCGGTATCTGACGAACTTCGGCAAGCGCATCGCCCTGTTCTGCAACGACAGCGCGGAGTACAACGCCCTGTTCGGCAGTTCCCGGGTGCGCCCCCGCAATACTCCGGGGCGCTGCCTTGTGGAGCAGGACAAGACGATCTATGAGGCCCAGGTGAGCCTGGCCTTTGACGGGGAAAAGGAGATCCAGCGCGTCGGGCAGATCCGTCAGTTCGTGCAGGAGCAGAACAGCCGCTGGACCGGCCCGCGGGCCAGGCGCATCCCCATGGTGCCGGAGACGGTCACCGCCGAGGTCCTGGAACGGGACTTCCAGGCGGTCAGTTCCCCGGAGGAGCTGGTGCTGGGCGTGGATTACGCCACCGTGGCCGCGGCGCGCCTGTCCCTGACCGAGGGCGGATATCTGGGCATCGCCGGCAAGGACGAGCTGGGCCGGGCGGCATTCGTGGCCTATCTCGTGGGCGCGCTGGAAAAGAGCGGGGCGAGACTGTTCGTGCTGGACAGCCTGTCCGGCGCGCTCCGGTCCGTCCAGGACGGGGCCCAGACCTATTCCCGCTCTCTGGAGGACCTGCCGGAGATGCTGGCGGAGGTGCGCATGTGCATGGAGGAGCGGGCCCGCAGAGTGGCGGCAGGCGGTCAGAGCGCCCTGGCCGGGGAGCCGGCGGTGGCGCTGGTGCTGGGGAATCCGGACGCGGTCGACGCCATCAGCGGGGATAAGACCATGCTGGCTCATTATAAAGACCTGGTGGGGAAATACCGGGCGCTGCGGATGTGCGTGATCTTTACGGATCTGAACAACGCCCCGATCCCCTATGGCGCCCCGGAGGTGCTGAAAATGATGAAGAACGCCCGGCGGTTCCTGTTGTTCGAGGAGGCGAGCGATATCAAGCTGACCGATCTGACCACCACCACGCTGAGACGCTTCAAAAAACCCCTGACCCCCGGCGACGCCTATTTCGTGACCGACACCGCCGTCAACAGGCTCAGAACAGCCGTGCCGGACCGGGAGAGAATGGCCGCCGGTGCGGTGTGAGCAGAAGCATATATTGCTTGCAATCGGAAGAGATACTATGTATAATGGGTCTGGGACCGATGATCTTATTGGAACGCAAAACAAAAAAATAAACGATCTTCAGGAGGAACGGAAATGGCTGAGAACAGGATCGACTACGACGTCCTTGCCGACGGCGTGAGAGTGTATGCACAGCAGGCGAGCGCGCTGGAAGAGGTGATCTCCGCGCTGGACACCATGAACGGCCAGCTGGAGAGCGGCTGGAGCAACGAGACCTCCAGAGCCTTTATCGAGCGCTACAACTCCGAGCACAAACCGGCTCTGGAAAAGGCCAGAGAATCCATCCAGAATATCTCCGACTATATCGCCAAATATAGCCAGAACCGTCAGGAAGAGGACTCCGAGAGCGCGGCCGGTATCTGACGGATGTCTGGTCGGATACGGCAGTGACTTGTGGGCTGTCCGCAGTGGCCTGCGGACAGCCCCTTGTACCACTGTGCTCTTGCGCCCCCTGCGGAGGGTGACATGGAAGGAGGCAGACGACCGTGGGAGCGGAATACTATGACAACCAGATGGCCCAGCTGCGGGGAAAGATCGGCCAATGTGAGAGCCAGATCAAGGTCCTGAAGGAGCAGATCGAGGATCTGGAAGGGCTCTGGGAGGCCCTGGGCCAGCACATAGAGAACCTGGGGGCTATCCCCGACACGATCACCTGCGGGTTCAACCAGCCCGGGGGCGGCGTGCTGGGGAGGCTGGCGCGGATCGGTCTGTCGTTTTTCCAGCCGCTGGAGGATGCGGCCACCGGCGAGGAGTTCCAGACAGCCGTCCGGCACGCTGAGAGCTCCCAGTTGGCGGCGGAGAACAAGAAGACCGAACTGGAGCAAAAGATAGAGCAGCTCCGGGGACAGATCAACAGTTACAGCGGGCAGATATCCCAGCTTTCCCAGCAGAAGTCGGCATATCTGGAGGAAGAGGCGAAAAAGGCCGCCGATAAGTCGGCTGCCGCGAACGCGCGGTGAGGAGAGGTGTGACATGGCGGATGTAGTGATCGACGACGATTTTTTCGTGTCATCCGGTATGATCCTGCAGAAGCGGGCAGATTTCGACAACAAGATCCTCAACCAGTTCATCTCCTGCCTCAAGACGGTGCAGGAGACCGGACTGATCGAGGGACAGACCGCCGAGGCGTTCCGGACATTTACTGAGACGGTGGAGAAGTGCAAGGGCCTGGTCTATGACGAAGGGCTGTACCTGAAGACCGCTACGGCCGCGCTGGTCCAGGAAGTGGATCTTCAGGACGGAAATCTGTACGAGGAATAAGTATGAGCAGACTGGTCGAAAATGCGGATGTGCTCGACATATGCGCCAACCAGATCGCGGCGCTGGCGCTGTGTCTGGATTCCCAGATCGTCCTGCCGGAAGACGGGGGCAGTACGGGCCCCGGCCGGGAGGCCCTGGACGATGCGGTCTATGGGATGCTGGAGTATGAGAAGGCGTTGAAGGACCTGATGGTCCAGACGGCGAAATTCCTGGAGAGCAAGGGCGCCGCCATCACCGAGGCGGATATCGCGGCGGCGGCACAGGCATTGAGTGAAAGCGGCTTTTTCAAGTGACGGGGCGGTGAGAAAGTATGCAGCGTGATTATTCGACCGCATGGGAAGAACACCTGGTCGGTATCGCCAAGCAAAGCAACAATGAAAAAAACTGGTTCGACAAAGCGGTGGCCTTCTGCAGGGATATGACGGTCCGTTTCACGATGGCCACGGGACTGCTGAGCCTGGACGGCTCCCTGTTCGACTTTGACGGGGATATCGCCAGCTACCAGACCTGCGTCATCGATGCGGAGAATCTGAAGGAGAGTGAGATCCGGCGCATCTTTGAGGAGTGCCGGGGCTCCGACAGCAACTACGCCGAGGGGTTCACGCAGTCCGCCGAGGTCATCAGAAAGGTCGGCACCGACCTGCAGATGCTGGCGGACGCCATCAACCCCAGCATGAACATTCTGCTTTCGTCCAGCATCTCTTCGATCAGCGAGAAGATCGGAGAGGATATGGCTGCCTGCAAGAAGCAGACCGGCGACCGGCTGACCGCCGAGATCAAAAAGCTGGAGAACCTGACGAAGGAAAATGCCAAGAAGGAACTGGTGACAGACGCCCTGGCCGTGATCGGAGATCTGTGCGTCTTTGTGGGCGAGGGCATGAAGGGCAACGTCGTGGGAATGGTGGACGGCGGATTCAGCTTTTTGAACGACTTTATGGCCGGCCTGGAGGACGGCGGCGCCTGGCTGACTGCCAGTATGGGCGGTCTCATGGGAAGCCATTACGAGGCGCGGCTGAGAAATCTGGAGGACGCGGAGAAAATGCGCCAGCAGAACTCCGTGGCCGATATCTTCCACGGAATAGCCGAAGACATGGAAGGGACCGGCCTGGAAGGCTTCGTCGACGGGATCGGCACGGCCTGCGATGTGGCAGAGACGATCCAGCAGGTCTACGAGACGGCGGATGCGATCAAGGACTTTGGCGAGGGCCTGGGCGATGCGGTCGATACGTTGGGGGACATAAAGGAGAACGTCAAACGGGATGGCCTGAAGGGCCTGTTTGAGTTTGAGACCACGGATGACAAGCTCCGGAAGATCGACAAGAAATATGAGAAGGCCCAAAATGCAAAGACGGATTGGTACCGGAAGAAGAGACTGCACGAGCTGGACGCGGAGCGGCTGAGGGTCCGGACTGAGAGGCCGATCAAAAATGTCAAGAGGGTCACCAAGGTGGTGAAGAGGGTCAACGAGGCCAAAAATTCGGTGGATCAGGGCCAAAAGATCCAGGCAGATCTCGGAAATACGAAGGTCGGCGGGATCATCAAAGACGCGACCGACGCGGTAGATGCGGCAAAGACGACCTGGGAACAGTTCGTGATGGATGTGGAGGCACCGACGGTCAGCAATGGGACCGTGTATGTGCTGGAATGAGGAACGGACATGAAAGCTGAGATAGACAATGTGCTGCGACAGGCAGAGCTGCTGATCCGGAACGGACAGACCGAAGCGGCCAAACAGGCGCTGGATGACCTGTACCGGCGGATACCGGAGGAGGACCTGGACGAAGCGCTGCCCCGCATCCTGTTCGACATGGGGAACGCGGCGATCATAGAGGGCGATCATGCCGAGGCCCTGGAGATGTATGACGGGAGCATCCTGGCCGGGAGCGAGGATGTGCGGGTGCTGTTCAATCTGGCGGGTGTGCTGGAGGAGATGGGAGAGTTCTCCCTGGAGCAGGACGTCCTGGAGGAGGCTGCCGGCAGGGAGCTGGACGAAGTGTCCGCCCAGTTCATATTTCAGGCGCTGCACCGGTTTTATCTGCGCAGGGAGCTGTATCAGAAGGCGCGCCGGACCGCGGAACGGTATATCCGGGACCGCGGGGAGACGTATTTCGGATATCACCTGCTGGTGGAAGGAATGTTCCGGAGCGGGGAATATGCCGAGGCGGAAGAGGAATTGGACCGGCTGGAGGAGAAGTTCCGGGAGGACCCGGGGTATCTCCGGGACCGGCTGGACCTGCTCGACCGGCAGAAACTGTATGACCAGGAGCTTCAGCTGACGGAGCAGGACCCCAATTACCGGAAGCTCCTGCCGGAGCTCACCCTGCAGAGAAGGCTCCGTATCTTCCTGGACCGGCGCCAGGATGCTGATGTGCGCGAGACGGCCCGGGAGCTGTTCGTGGGCTGGGGAGACGAGATGGGCGCCCTGACCCAGATGGTCCTGTTCATATGCGACGGGAATGACCATGCCGCGGCCCGGGTGGCGGACTATATCCTGAAGCAAAACGCCGCGGCCCCCAATATGCTGTTTTACCTGACCTTGTACATTGACCTGTTCGTGGTGGAGCGGATAGCCGGGGGAGAGCTGTCGGAAGAGCAGCGGGCGACCCTGACGCGGGCGGCGAAGCTGTGCGTCGGCTGGTTCCGGCAGAACGGACTGTATGACCGGCGGATGGAAGAGCAACTGACGGCGATCGGCCTTCGGCTGGATGCCTGACGCGAAAAATGCGCGGAATGATATAAAAGGTCCCCAAAGGGCATGCCTGCCCTTTGGGGAGCAGGAAAAAAGATTCTGACCGATGAAAGAGGACCTGCTTTGCAGGTCCTCTTTCATTTTTAGTCTGCGTTCTCACAGAGGGCCGTTTTCAGCGAAAAAGGGGAATTGTTGACACTTTGAGAGAAAGGCGCGTTTTCACAAATAAGAAAAAGCCCCGCAAATACCGAAAACACGGTAATTGCGGGGTTTCCCCTGGCACGGCATGAGGGATTCGAACCCCCGGCCTTCTGGTCCGTAGCCAGACGCTCTATCCAGCTGAGCTAATGCCGCTTGTGCCCAAGTATGATAGCATATGCCCGGCCAGATTGCAAGGCTTTTTTGAAACTTTTTACAGCCCCAGCGTGCCGGCGATGTTATCGACCACATCGCCCATGGACTTGATGGTCTTGCCGATGTTCATCTTCTTTTTCTTCGGCGACGCCACCATGCCCACCATGGACCCGACCATCAGACCGACGCCCATTCCTTTGACAAACGACATGTTATTCATGCTTTACCCCTCTTTCTTGTCTCGTTCCCGACTAGTATTTCCCATCCGTTTGTGATATATTTAAGGCAACTGTAAAAAATCGAGGAGACTGCTATGATCATCAGTGTTCTTGCCGTGGGCGACGTCTGCGGCCAGCCGGGACTCTCCATTTTGGAAAAACGGCTGAAAACCATCCGAAGAGAGAGAGGCATCTCCTTCGTAGTGGTGAACGGAGAGAACGCCAACGTGGTGGGCGTCACCCCCGACCAGTGCGACCGGATGTTCAACGCCGGGGCCGACGTCATCACCCTGGGCAACCATACCTGGGTCCGCTGGGAGCTGAAGCCATACCTGGCAGACAATGTGCGGATGGTCCGGCCCATCAACTACGCCCCCCAGTGCCCGGGCCGGGGCTTCGGAATCTACCGGACCCCCTTCGGGGAGATATGCGTCGTCAATGCCCTGGGCCGCTTTACCCTGGACACCAATACCGACAACCCCTTCGTGGAGGTGGACATGCTTTTGAAGGAGCTGGACCCCCTGCCGAAGATCATCCTGGTGGACATGCACGCCGAGGCCACCAGCGAGCGCCTGGCCATGGGCTACTTCCTGGACGGACGGGTCAGCGCCGTGTGGGGCACCCACACCCATGTGCAGACCTCCGACGCATGCATCCTGCCCGGCGGCACCGGGTATATCAGCGACCTGGGCATGACCGGCGCCAGCCACAGCGTGCTGGGCATCGACGTGAATCAGTCCATCAACAAGTTCCTGGGAGACCCCCCTATGCGGTATAAGTCCGGAGACGGCGACGGGAAAATGGAGTGCTGCGTGTTCGACATCGACACGGACACCGGCCGATGCGTGAATGTGGAGGCATTGAGAATACTATGATACGTATCCTGCACGCGGCGGATATGCACCTGGACTCCCCCTTCCAGGCCATGAGCCGGGACAAGGCCGCCCTGCGGCGGGGGGAGCAGAGGGCTATGCTCTCCCGGATGGCCGCCCTGGTCCGGGATTATGAGGCGGACATCGTCCTGCTGGCCGGGGACCTGTTCGATGCGGACAGCCACTACTCGGAGACGGCCCGGCTGCTGGAACAGGCCCTGCCCGACCTGGGGGTGCCGGTGTTCATCGCGCCCGGCAATCACGACTGGTACGGGCCCCGGTCCCCTTGGGCCCGGCTGGATCTGGGAGAAAATGTGCATGTATTCACCCAGGAGAGCATCCAGTGCGTGGAGCTGCCCGAGCTGAATGCCCGGGTGTGGGGCGCGGCCTTTACGGGGAAATACCGCCGCCCGCCCCTGACGGACTTCCACCGGGAGGAGAAGCCGGAAACGGTGGATATCATGGTCCTGCACGGAGAGGTGGGAGACCCGTCGTCTCCCTACGGTCCCATCTCGGCGGCGGATATCGCCCAGAGCGGCATGCACTATGTGGCGCTGGGCCATCAGCATACCTTCAGCGGCCTGCGCCGGGCGGGCGAGACCTTTTACGCCTGGCCGGGGTGCCCGGAGGGCCGGGGATTTGACGAGACCGGCGAAAAGGGCGTACTTCTGGCCGATGTGAGGCAGGATAGCTGTGAGGTCAAACTGATACCCCTTGGCGGCCGGCGGTATGAGACGCTGGCGGTGGACCTGACCCAGAGCTGGGACCATGTCCACGCGGTGGAGTCCGCCGTGGGCCGGGACGCCTCCCGGGATATCTACCGGATCACGCTCACCGGCACGCCGGAGCTGCCGCCGGATACGGCGGCGATGCAGAGCGCCCTGGAGGGACAGTTCTTCGCCCTGGAGCTGCGGGACGAGACCCGTCTGCGCCGGGACGTGTGGGACGGCCGGGAGGTGCTGAGCCTGCGGGGATTGTATTTGAGCAAGCTCTGGCAGAAGTATGAGAGCGCCCAGAGCGACGCGGAACGGGCAGCCATCGAGCGGGCGGCGCGGTACGGGCTGCAGGCGCTGGAGGCGGGAGAAGAGCCGGCGGTCGTCTGAAGGACCTGAAGGAGAGAAAGAGAATATGATCATAAAGAAAATGACGGCATGGTTCGGGGCGCTGGAGGGGAAGAGCCTGGAGCTCCAGAGCGGGCTGAATGTGCTATACGCCCCCAATGAGAGCGGCAAATCCACCTGGTGCGCTTTCCTGCGGGCCATGCTCTATGGCGTGGATACCGCCCAGCGGGCCAAAAACGGCCAGCAGCCGGATAAGGTCAAGTACCGGCCCTGGAGCGGCTCGCCTATGTCCGGCAGCATGGAGATCGAGACGGCAGGCGGCCCGGTGACCCTGCGCCGGTGGACGGAGCGGGCGGCCCAGCCGATGCAGGAGTTTTCCGCCAGCGTCACCGGAACGGACGCCCCTGTGCCGGACATGACGGCCGAAGAGGCCGGGCGCATCCTGACGGGCGCGCCCCGGGAGGTCTTTGAACGCAGCGCGTTCATCCACCAGTCCGGGCTGGGTCTCACCAATGACCCGGAGCTGGAAAAGCGCTTCGCGGCCATCGTGTCCGCCGGGGATGAGGAGCAGTCCTATACCGAGGCGGACAAGCGTCTGCGGGCCTGGATGCGCCGGCGGCGCTCCGGGAGGAAGGGGGCCATCCCTGAGACGGAGGGCGAGATCGCCCGGGTGAAGGGAGAGCTGGCCCAGACGGATGAGGCGGCCCGGACCGTGGAACGGCTGGACCAGGAGCTGACCCGGGCCCAGGAGGACCAGGCGGAGTTGGTCCGGAAGATGGAGACCGCCCGGGCGGAGGCCCGGAAAAAAGCCTTGAGCGACCTGGCTGCCGCAAAGGAGGCCGTCGGCGCCGGAGAGGACGCCCTCCGCCAGGCGGAGGAGGACACCTCCCGCGCGGTGGACGAGCTGAAGGGCACCGCCTTCGGGATCATGGGCCCGGACCGGGCCAGACAGCAGGCACAGACGGATATCGAGCTGGCGGATGACCTGGCCTCCCAGGCGGATTCCCTGCCCCACCGGTGGCCCATCTTCATCCCGCTGGGCGCGGGGGCGCTGGCCATCATCATCGCGCCGTTCACGGCCATTACAGCGGCGCTCATCATGGGCGGCGCCGCCCTGCTGTGCATGACGGGGGGCCTGTACTTTTGGTGGAAGAGCGTCGAGAACCGCCGGGACGGCCTGCTGGACAGGCGGATGGAGATATTGGAGGAATACGGCGTCTCCGACACAGAGGGCGTCCGGAGACAGCTGGGAGAGTATGAAAAGATGTGTCAGAAGGCAAAGGCCGCGTCTGGCCGGGTGACACAGGCCCAGCGGGAGCTGGAGGAGGCGAAAAAACGCCAGAAGGAGGCGGAGGAACCGGTCCTGAACGGGCTGGACTTTGTCAACGGCGACAGTGAGGCGGCCAGAGCGTCCCGGGCGGTGACGGCAGGTCAGGCGCGGCTGGACAGGTTGCGGGAGCAGCGGGCCATGGCCGAGGGCCAGGTCCGGGCCGTGGGAGACCCGGTGGTGCTCCGGTCCGAGCTGGAAGGGCTGGAGGGACGCCGGGAGGAGCTGCTGGCCCAGGAGCAGGCGCTCACCCTGGCGGCAGATACCCTGGAGCAGGCCGACCTGGGTCTGCGGGAGAAGTTTTCCCCGGTGCTGGCCCAGCGGGCCGCGGAGCTGTTCGGGAAATTGACCGGCGGTCGGTACGACGAGATCACCCTGGCCCGGGATCTGTCCGCCAAGGCGAGGCTTGCCGGCGAGGCGGTGGGCTGGGAGAGCGATTACCTGTCCCAGGGCGCGCGGGACCAGCTGTATCTGGCCCTGCGGCTGGCGGTGTGCGAGCTGGTGCTGCCCCCGGAGCAGGCGTGCCCCATCATCCTGGATGACGCCCTGGTGGCCTTCGACCAAAAGCGCATGGAGCGGGCGTTGGACATGCTGAAGGAGCTGGCGGATGAGCAGAAGCGGCAGGTGCTGCTGTTCACTTGCCATGAGAGGGAGCTGGAGCACTTTGCCGGTGACGACGCTGTGGCAAAGATAACCCTGGGAGCATAAGATGGGGGAGAGGCTTGCTTTTGCCGTGCCATGCCTGTTCGGGTTGGAGGGACCCTGCGCCGAGGAACTGCGGCGGATGGGGCTTTCAGACGTCCGGGCGGAAAATGGCCGGGTGCGCTTCTCCGGGGACATGGCGGACTGCGCCAGGGCCAATGTCCGGCTGCGGACCGGGGAGCGGGTGCTGCTGCGGCTGGGAGCTTTTGCGGCCGGGAGCTTTGACCAGCTCTTTGAGGGGGTAAAAGCTCTGCCGTTGGGAGACTTCATCCCCAGGGACGGACAGTTCCCTGTGAGGGGGTATTCCCTGGACTCGGCGCTGCACTCCGTGCCGGATTGCCAGCGGATCATCAAAAAGGCCGCAGCGGTGAAGCTGGGGCAGACGCACCATGTCCAGTGGCTGCCGGAGAACGGAGCGCTGTATCAGCTCCAGTTTTCCATTATAAAGGATCAGGCGGAGATCTTCCTGGACACCACCGGCGCGCCGCTTTTCAAGCGGGGCTACCGACCGGGGCATGTGGCCGCGCCGCTGCGGGAGACACTGGCGGCGGCCCTGGTGGGCTTTGCCCGCTACCGGGGAAGAGACGCCCTGTGGGACCCCTTCTGCGGCAGCGGCACCATCCCCATCGAGGCGGCCCTGATCGCCCGGAACCGGGCCCCGGGACTTCATCGGACCTTTGCCGCCCAGAGCTGGCAGTTCGTCCCGGCGGCGGTGTGGGACAAGGCGAAGGAGGAGGCCCGGAGCTTGGAATATCCGGGGCCGTACCATATCTTTGCCTCGGATATCGACCCCAAGGCCGTGGCCCTGGCCAGGGAGAACGCAAAGCGGGCCGGCGTAGAAGTTGACATAACATTCTCTGTGACCGATGCCAGGACGACTCCCGCCCCCTGGGAAACGGGCGTGATCGTGTGCAACCCGCCCTACGGGGAGCGGATGCTGGAGCGGCAGCAGGCCCAGGCCCTGTACCGGGACATGGGACGGACCCTGGGGAAGCTGGAGGACTGGAAGCAGTATGTCATCAGTTCCGAGCCGGACTTCGAGCGGCTGTACGGCCGCCCGGCAGCGAAGCGCCGCAAGCTCTACAACGGCATGATCCAGTGCTATTTGAATATGTACTGGTGAGGAAACAAAAACGATGCTGACACCACTTAAGAGAGAAGAATTTGACAAGTACATAGACTTTGTATACGCTCTGGCCCTGGACCCGGCCCGGTCCGGCTATCCCACCTACACGGACGGGATCAAGACCAGGGCGGATTTTGTGGAAAGGTCCCTGCGGGCCTTTGAGCGGGAGAACGAGGACATTCTGCTCTACGAACGGGACGGGGAGACCGCCGGGTGGATACACTATTACCACCTGGCGGAGGATCAATATCTGGACACCTGCTCCTTCTGCATCGCAGAGGGGATGGCGGACGCCATAGCGGAGTTTACCGCCTTTGCCCGTGGGCATTTTCCCGGAAGTGAGCTCTATCTGAAATTTCCGGGGGAGAACACCCAGGCGGCAGCGGCGCTGGAGGTCGGGGGCTTTGTCTGCATCGAGCGGGACTTCAACGACGTGTTTGAGCTGGACCGTTACGAGTCCCGGCAGCCGGACCCGGACGTGGTGCCGGTGACGAGGGAGAATTTTGACCTTTTCCGCGCTCTCCACGCCCCGCACGAGGATATGTACTGGAACTCGGACCGGCTGCTGGCGGACATGGACGAGTGGCGGCTGCTGCTGTATATGCCCGGCGGTGTGCCGGCGGGCGCCCTCCAGGCCCGGAGGGACAGCGAGATGGGGGAGATATTCGGCATATTCTTCCCCGGGGAGTACGACGCCGGGGCGTACCGGGCGCTGGTGACGGCGGCCCTGAACGGGGCCAAGGCCGACGGGGCCGGGTCCATGGTATTTTTCAACGACGCCGAGACGCAAGCCGACGCCCTGGCCATGGGCTTCCGCTGCGTGGGTGAGTACATGTGCTACAAAACGCTGCTGTGATCGGCGGAGCGGGAGTTGCCGATGTCAACGCCAGCCCAAAGCCTCCCCTTTGCAAGGGGAGGTGCCGAGCGGAGCGAGGCGGAGGGGTTGTTACTGCGCGGTAGAATCAGAGGAACAATCCCTCAGTCAGCTTCGCTGACAGCTCCCTTTGCACAAGGGAGCCTTCAAAAAGGAGCGGCTTCGCCGCAATAACTGCTGTTTGTCGGGGTGCTGCGGCGGGGAGGTCTGAGCGGAATGGAGAGAGGATGCAGATGAAGAAGAGACTTACGCAAGCGCTGCGGACGCTGCGGTGGGGGAATTTCCCGCTGCTGTTTCTGGCCGGGTGCGTGAACGCCTTCGGCGTCACCATCTTTTTGGCGCCGGTGAGACTGTATGACAGCGGCATATCCGGTACATCCATCCTCCTGTCTCAGATCACCCCGGAGAGCTGGTCGCTGTCGGTGTTCCTGCTGCTGTTGAACATACCGCTGTTCCTGTTCGGGGCGAAAAAGCAGGGGGCGGCCTTTACCGTCTACTCCATCTTCGCGGTGGCGGTGTATGCGGGTGCCAGCTGGCTCATCACCGACGTGCTGCCCATCGACGTGAGCATGGCGTCGCCTCTGGCGGGACAGGACCTGTTGCTGTGCGCCCTGTTCGGCGGCGTCATATCCGGCGCGGGCAGCGGCCTGACCATCCGCTGCGGCGGAGCCATCGACGGCATCGACGTCATGGCCGTGATCTTCGCCAAGGGGCTCAACATCACCGTCGGCACCTTCGTCATGATCTATAATGTGCTGCTGTATGTGGTGTGCGGGTGCGTCATCCACAGCTGGATATTGCCGCTGTACTCCATCGTGACCTACGCGGCGGGACTGAAGACCGTGGACTTTATCGTGGAGGGCTTCGACCGGTCCAAGGAGGTCATCATCGTGACGGATAAGCCCCGCCAGATCAGCGACGCGCTCATCGAGGCGTTTCAGTGCGGCACCACGAAGATCGCCGCTGTGGGCGGGTATTCCAACGCGGAGAAGACCGTGATCTATTTTGTGGTGAACCGGTTCCAGATCGCCCGGATGCGGAATATCGTCCACCAGATCGACCCCAGGGCCTTTATGACCATCAGCGAGGTGGCGGACGTGTTCAAGAACAACGACCGGTGATGGACCGGGGTGCGGGCAGAAAAAACGGATACGCGCGGCGCGGGAAACCCCTTCCCGCGCCGCTATTTGGAACCGTACACTCCTATCAAAAAAACCTTGCGAAATTTGTGCACAATGCCAGTTGAAGAAACAGGAGAACTGGGGTATTATAACGGTGTTAGCACTCAGAGGCTCGGAGTGCTAACACCGTGAAATTTGTATTTACATTTTTAGGAGGCATATACAATGACACTGAAACCGTTGGCCGACAAGGTGGTCGTCAAGCGCCTGGAGGCGGAAGAGAAGACCAAGAGCGGCATCTATCTGGCCCCCGCGGCCCAGGAAAAGCCGGAGCTGTTTGAAGTCGTGGCCGTGGGGCCCGGCGGCATGGTGGACGGCAACGAGGTCAAGATGGAAGTCAAGGCCGGCGACCGGGTCATCACGGGCAAGTACAGCGGCACCACCGTCAAGGTGGACAGCGAGGAATACACCATCGTGCGTCAGGGCGATATCCTGGCCATTGTGCAGTAATTCAGGAGGGTTTGAATCATGGCAAAGCAGATCATCTATGGAGAAGAAGCCCGCGCCGCCCTGCAGCGCGGCGTTGACAAGCTGGCGGATACCGTCAAGATCACCGTGGGCCCCAAGGGCCGCAACGTGGTCCTGGACAAGAAATACGGCTCCCCCCTCATCACCAACGACGGCGTGACCATCGCCAAGGAGATCGAGCTGGACGACCCCTTTGAGAACATGGGCGCCCAGATGATCAAGGAGGTCTCCACCAAGACCAACGACGTGGCCGGCGACGGCACCACCTCCGCCACCATCCTGGCCCAGGCCATCATCCGGGAGGGCCTGAAGAACCTGGCCGCCGGCGCCAACCCCATGGTCATGAAGCGGGGCATCGCCAAGGCCGCCGAGGCCGCTGTGGCCGCCATCAAGGAGAACTCCCAGCCTGTGTCCGGCACCGGCGACATCACCCGCGTGGGCGCTGTCTCCTCCGGTGACGAGACCATCGGCAAGCTCATCGCCGAGGCCATGGAGAAGGTCAGCCAGAACGGCGTCATCACCGTGGAAGAGTCCAAGACCGCCGAGACCTATTCCGAGGTCGTGGAAGGCATGCAGTTCGACCGGGGCTATATCACCCCCTACATGGCCACCGATACCGAGAAGATGGAGGCCGTGCTGGACGATCCCTGCATCTTCATCACCGATAAGAAGATCTCCAACATCCAGGACATCCTGCCCTGCCTGGAGCAGGTGGTGCAGGCCGGCAAGAAGCTGCTCATCATCGCCGAGGACGTGGAGGGCGAGGCCCTGGCCACCATCATCCTCAACAAGCTGCGCGGCACCTTCACCTGCGTGTGCGTCAAGGCCCCCGGCTTTGGCGACCGGCGCAAGGAGATGCTGCAGGACATCGCCATCCTCACCGGCGGCCAGGTCATCAGCAGCGACCTGGGCATGGAGCTGAAGGATACCACCGTGGATATGCTGGGTCATGCCCGCCAGGTGAAGGTGTCCAAGGAGAACACCATCATCGTGGACGGCGCCGGCGACGCCAAGGAGATCGCGGACCGCATCCATCAGATCCGTAATCAGGTCGAGGTCACCGAGAGCGAGTACGACAAAGAGAAGCTCGGCGAGCGCCTGGCCAAGCTGGCCGGCGGCGTGGCCGTCATCAAGGTCGGCGCGGCCACCGAGACCGAGATGAAGGAGAAGAAGCTCCGCATCGAGGATGCTCTGAACGCCACCCGCGCGGCGGTAGAAGAGGGCATCGTGGCCGGCGGCGGCAGCGCCTATATCCTGGGCGCCAAGGCCGCGGAAAAGGTGGCCGAGGGCCTGGAGGGCGACGAGAAGACCGGCGCCAAGGCTGTGGCGAAGGCCCTGGAGGCCCCTGTGATGCAGATCGCCGCCAACGCCGGACTGCAGGGCGCGGTCATCCTGGACAAGATCATGGCCAGCGACGTGCCTACCTTCGGCTTTGACGCGGCCCAGGAGGTCTTCTGCGACATGATCGCTGCCGGCATCGTGGACCCGACCAAGGTCTGCCGCAGCGCTCTGGAGAACGCCGCTTCTGTGGCCAGCATGGTGCTGACCACCGAGAGCCTGGTCACCGATATCAAGGAGCCCCCCGCGCCTGTGGCTCCTAACCCCGACATGGGCGGGATGTACTAAGAGACAGCCCCAAAAGGAAAGAAATACCCCGGCTTTCAAGCCGGGGTATTTCCTTATAAAAACCCTGCGGGGCGTTTTGGCGTCCCCGGCGGAACTGGTCAGGCATTTGCAGGGCGGGGCGGGACGTGGTATAATACCGGTCGTGCTCCCGGCTATGCCGGAACCGCACGACATGGCACAATAAAAGAAAAGCAGTCCGGGACAGAGGGGAAAGAGAGGCGCTATGGAGAAGGCAAGGGTCCTGCTGGTCGCGTTTTACAACAAAAAAGCCCTTGGGGTCCGGTATCTGGAGGGGGCTTTGCTCCGGGCCGGGCACGAAGTGCGCGTGGTCTATTACAAGGATTTCAACAGCCTTCATCCCAGCCGGACCACCCAAAAGGAGCTGGACCTGCTCCGGGGAGAAGTCGACACTTTCCGGCCCCATCTGGTGGGCCTGTCCGTCATGAGCTCCATGTATCTGGACACGGTCAACGCCGTGCTGGACATGCTCCGGCAGGACGCGGCGGCGCCGGTGGCCTGCGGGGGAGCCTTTGCCACCATGTTCCCGGACTACTTCCTGGACCGGGGGGCGCAGTTCGTGATCCGCTCCGACGGGGAGTTTTCCATGTGCGCCCTGGCAGAGGCCCTGGCGGGCGGGACGGCCTGGGAGGGCATCCCCAGCCTGTGCTGGCGGCGGGGCGGAGAGACGGTCATGAACGACATCGGCGGGCTGTTGAACGACATCGACGGCTATGGCATCCCCGTGGTCAACAGCACCAATGCCTGCTTCATCGAAAACGGCACCATGACCGAGGGCGATCCCCAGCGGGACACCCTCAGCTATGAGGTCATCGCCTCCCGGGGCTGCCCGTTCACCTGCTCCTATTGCTGCTGCTGCAACCTCCGAAAGCTGCTGCCCCCGGGCATCCATGGCGTGCGCACCCGCTCGGTGCAAAGCGTCATCGACGAGCTCATTGAGGCGAAAAAACAGTGCCGGCGCATCGCCTTCATCCACTTTTACGACGAGATATTCCCTAACCTGCCGGGCTGGGTGGACCAGTTCGTCGTGGAGTATAAAAAACACATCGGCCTGCCCTTCACCATCTGGACCCACCCCAAGATGGTGGACGAGGAGATGCTGAAAAAGCTGGTCAGCGTGGGTCTGACGGAGGTCATCATGGGCATCCAGTCCGGCTCGGAACACATCCGCAGGGATGTGTTCCACCGGTATGAGACCCAGGAGGATATCCTCCGGGCTACCCGGATCATCCGCCGGTCCGGGGTGTTTTGGTGCAGCTACGATTTCATGCTCCAGCATCCCTTCGAGACCATCGACGACCTGAAGGAGAGCTATTGGCTGGCCAAGAAAATGACCGGGCCCTATGAGCTGCAGCTACACGGGCTCAACTTCCTGCCGGGCACCGACATCGTGCCCATGGCCATCGAGGCCGGGTATTTTACCCGGGAAGAGATGGACGCGGTCATGTACGGGCCCATGGAGGAGCAGTACGGGGCCTATTGGCGGCGGGAGACGTCCCGGGAGAGCGAGCTGTGGTACCGGATGCTCTACTGCCTCCAGTTCAAAAGCCTGCGGAGGAAGATCGAACGCTTTGAACAGGACCCGGCGGCCCACGGCGGCGAGATCGACCGGCTGTATATCCGGGGCCAAAAATTGCAGCGGATGCGGTATCTTTACAAGAAGTCCAGGGTCGTGCTGAAGAGAATGGGAATAGGTTGACATAATATAAATCCCCCGGAGCGGTGCTCCGGGGGATGTGTTGTTACGCGTGGAAGTAATTCGCGCCGGGGAGGAGGATAAAGGTGCTGCTGGCACCGGCGGACTGTTCCCCGTCCTGGGGCGCAGCCGGGACTTGGGGCGGCTCCAGGGGCTCGCCGTCCGGGAATCCCTGGGGTTGGGGCCGTGCCTCCGGCGCCTGACCGTCCGGGGGCTCCGGCGCCTGACCGTCCGGGGGCTCCGGCGCCTGGCCATCCGGGGGAACATCCTGGTCCTCCGGGAGGTCCGGGGGCGCGGCCTGTCCGCTGCTCTCCGGCATGGCCGGACCGTGACCGAAGCCCATGCCCGGACCGCCCATGCCGCCGGCCATGCCGGCGGAGACCGGCAATGCCTCGCCGTTCACCAGAAGAGAATAGGTCTCGCCGTCGGTCAGGGCGGGGCAGGTCATCACCAGGATGGTGAGGTCATTCTCCGCCTGGAAGGACATATACTCTGTGCCGTCAGCGCCGATCAGGGAATACTCCGTCCCGGCGGGCTGGGGCGTGGAGAAGGTGAACAGGGCGCAGCACTGGTCCGAGGGGGTGATGGGGTCCAGCATGTTGCCGGTGGCTGTCACCATGCCGCCGTTGAGATAGATGCCCTTCTCCCCGTCCAGGCCGGCGTCGGCGCTGGTGGAGCATGCCTGGGCCGTGACAGTGCCGCTGTTGATGACCAGCCAGCCGTTGGAGTCGATGCCGTCTCCCTCGCCGGTCTCACCGGCGGCGATGGAAAGGGTCCCGCCGTTCACTGTCACCACGGAGACGTCGTCCTCGTTGCAGTTGACGCCGTCGTTGCCGGAGGTGATGCGGATGTTGCCGCTGTCAATGGTCAGGTGCATCTCCGTGTCCAGTCCCTCGTTCCGGGCCTCGATGTTCAGCGTGCCGGTGCCCTCGGGACCGCCGGAGATGCGCATGCTCATCTTGGAATAGAAGGCCCCGTCGTATTTGTGCAGCTTCTTGCTGTCGGTGACGGAGGCGCCGTCCTCGCTGAGGGTGATGGACTTGTAGATGCGGGCCACATAGGAGCCGGAAATGCTGTTCTCGCTGCCGTCGGCGATCACCACCTGCGCCCCGGCGGCGGAGAGGTCCGGCTCGCTGCCGGAGGCGCCGTCCGGGTCGCACTCATATACATTGTAAAATATGACCGCCGGGGCCACCGTACAGGTCACGTCCACCCCGGCCAGCACCAGCGTCACCACGGCGTCGGGGTCGTCCTCGGCGTCCTTGCCCAGGTCTACCGCGATCTGGCCCCGGTCCAGGGAGCCCTGGAGCACATAGACGCCGGGCTCGGCGATATGGACCACCGTGTGGGCGTCCGCCTCTTCGGCGGTGTGCTCGTCCTCTGCTGTGCCCTCGCCGTAGGTGAAGTCATGGCCGGACTCATAATAGACGATATCGCGGGCAGTGTACACCGGGGCGCTCTCATCCGCCTCCGGCACGACCGCCCCGTCCGCCAGAACGGTCTCGCCGGAGAGCGTCAGCGTCACGGCGTCTTCCGGGAGCGCGGCGGATGTGTCCGCCAGTGCGGGCTGCGCCCACCCCGGCATCAGCACGCACAGGGCGCAGAAGGCGCCGCAGGTCTGTTTCCAAAATCCCATGGGTCTGTCCTCCGTATCATGTATAATGACAATATAACCGGCAGCTGTGAACGGCTCTTGCCGGTTTTGTGGAGAGTGTGTAAATAAATATCCCCGGAGCCTGGCCCCGGGGATAGAGAGTATGACAGCTCAGCGCTTGGAGAACTGGGGAGCGCGGCGGGCGGCCTTGAGGCCGTATTTCTTCCGCTCCTTCATGCGCGGGTCGCGGGTCAGGAAACCGGCGGCCTTCAGGGGCGCACGGTATTCCTCGTTCACCAGCAGCAGGGCCCGGGCGATGCCGTGGCGGATGGCACCGGCCTGGCCGGTCACGCCGCCGCCGGTCACGGTGGCCTCGATGTCCACCTTATCGGTGGTGCCCGTGGTCACCAGGGGCTGACGGACGATCAGCTTCAGGGTCTCCAGACCGAAGTAGTCGTCGATGCTGCGGCCATTCACGGTGATGACACCGGTGCCGCCGGGGATCAGGTGGACGCGGGCAACGGAGCTCTTACGCCGACCGGTGCCGTAGAGATACGGACGCTTGGACTGATAGGTAGCCATTAGTTGTTGCCTCCTTCCACATAGATCTCAGGCTTCTGGGCCTGATGGGTGTGCTCGCCGCCCCGGAAAATGCGCAGGCGGGTCAGCTGGTTCTTCGCCATGGCGTTCTTCTGCAGCATGCCCCGCACCGCCAGGCGCATCGCAAGCTCAGGCTTCGTGGCCATCAGGCGGCTGTACTGGGTCTCGTGCAGGCCGCCGGGATAGCCGGAGTGGGTCCGGTAATACTTCTGCTCCAGCTTCTTGCCGGTCAGGACCGCCTGCTCCGCGTTGATGATGATCACATAGTCGCCGCAGTCCACATGGGGGGTGTAGTCCACCTTCCGCTTGCCCCGCAGCAGGTCCGCCGCGATCACCGCGGTCTTGCCCATGGGCTTGCCGGCGGCGTCGAGCACATACCACTTGCGGACGACATCGGCAGGCTTTACCATTGTCGTGCTCATTCGTCTTCCTCCGAATATGATAAATGTTTTTTGACAGTTTGCCGCACCTTTCCAAAAGGCGCTCTCTCTTTATAGCACATGGGGGAGAAAGTGTCAACAGAAAATTTGAAAAATCCTATGTATACTCGCGATATCTCGTTATTGCGTATGTTTTTTCGTGAATGCTCCGTTTTGATTTTTTTTAGTTCTCATGCTATACTGAGAAAAAACAACCAGGAGGTCCGATATGAGCGAGCTCAACACCAGACTGCTGTTTTTCCAGCACGAGGATAATTGGCAGGACATCAAAAATGCCACCATGAACACCATCGGCAAGACGAAGGGGTCCTATCCTGACTCCAAGTGGAAACGGGAGCTCATCATGGCAGAGCACTCTCCCATCCGGAAGCTGAAATTCGCCTGGCGGTGGGTGGATCTGCCCTACTGGGTCAGCGTCCATTTTGTGCGCCACAAGTTCGGCATTGAGCACTTCGTCAAGACCCAGCGGACCGACCGGACCGGTACCGACAGGACCGAGCTGCCTCAGGGCGCGCCGGTGAACCATGAGTGCGAGGCGGACGGACAGGCCATGATCAACATCAGCCGCAAGCGCCTGTGCTCCTGCGCCAGCCCCGAGACCCGCGCCGCCTGGCAGATGGTCAAGGACGAGGTGGCGAAGGTGGAGCCGGAGCTGGCCTCCTGCATGGTCCGGGAATGCGTGTACCGGGGGTTCTGCCCGGAGATGTTCTCCTGCGGCTTTGCCGAGACGGAGCAGTTCAAAAAGGAGCGGGAAGCCTACATAAAGGGCGAGTGAGGACATGTGCCCTCCGGGGACGTCTGTAAAAAAAGTGCGCGGTGCGAGAGCACCGCGCATCTTCTTGTCCTTCGCTCATGAGAGCATCACGTTGAAGGGGATCACGTCTCCGTCGGGGCCTGCCCAAATGTCGAGGGTGTAGCAGGGGTCGAAGCTGTCCAGATAGTCCTCGAACTCGTCCCGGTCCACGACCTCCTTGCCGATCACATACTCTCCGTCATCCTCCGCGCCATAGGTGCCGGTGCAGGACAGGATGCAGTATTCGTCCCCCAGCGCGGCCTCGCCCTCCGCCAGGGAATAGATGTCGTAGAAGTCGTTGAAGTCGGCCCCGTCCGGTTCGCTGGTCTTGACCAGCACGTACAGGTCGCCGTCCTTCTCCGCCAGGGTCAGGGTGCCGCTGTTGCCGCCGATCTCGTTGAACAGCACGCCGGAGCCCACGCACTTTGACTTGCTCCCGTCGATGAGCCAGACCTTCTCCATCACATAGTCGAGGCCGTCGTCATTCCTGCAGGGATAGACCATGAGAAGCTCCCAGACCCCGTCGCCGTTCTCATCGGACTGGCAGGCGAGAGGCTCCTGGTCCAGGTTCCAGTAAAAATCCTCGCTGTCCATGGTGTCGTGCAGAATGTCCACGATCTCGTCCCAGGGCGGGGTGGCAGCCAGAGCGGTCACCGGGGACAGGACCGTGACGGCCAGCAGGACCGCCAGGAAAACGGACAGCGCCCGGATCCGGCGGGCATGGCCACTTGTGTGCTTTACGGTGGATGTCATCGCGTGTCCTCCTTTTTAGAATGTGATTTTTTCTTAAAGGGCGCGGTGCGAAGGCACTGGGCCCAGGATGCGCCTGCTGGGGCTCACGCCAGCACAGCCAGGCTGAGCAGGAAATAGATGTCCTCCGGCAGCTCGGTCCCCTCGGGATAGGTGAGGATGACGTCGCCCATGCTCTCCTCGCCCTGCTTCAGCACATGGTAGGTCACCGTGCCGTCCTGGGTGAATTCCACATAGAAATTGCCGAAGTCATCGTAGGTGAACTCCGCGTCCTCCGGCAGGCCCCGGCGCACGCCGTCCCGGGTGGAGTATTCCTCCACGTCCGCGGGCAGGGGCACCCCCGCCGCCTCGTAGGCGTCGGCGCCAAAACGGACGCTGTGGATGGTGATGTCGCCGCTGGTGAAATCCGCATAGGTCTGGGGGAGCGGCTCCTCCACGGCGCCGGTCTGCATCTCCCACGCCTCGGGCAGGTAGAAGGTGCCCACATCCTCGGCGTCGTACCGATGCAGGCCCTCGGCTGCCGCGTCGACGACGGCCTGGCTCATCCACTGGTAAATGCCCTCCGGCAGCTCGGTCCCCTCGGGGTAGGTGAGGATGACGTCGCCCATGCAGTCCTCACCCTGCTTCAGCACATGGTAGGTCACTGTGCCATCCTGGGTGTATTCCGTGTAGTAGCTGCCGAAATCGTCATAGGTGAACGCCGCGTCCTCCGGCAGACCCTGGCGCACACCGGCACGGGTGGAGTATTCCTCCACATCCGCGGGCAGAGGCACGCCCGCCGCCTCATAGGCGTCGGCGCCGAAGCAGCTTATATGGATGGCGATGTCGCCGCTATAGAAATCCGCATAGGTCATGGGCAGCGGCTCCTCCACCGCGCCGGCAGCCATCGCCCAGCCGGCGGGGAGGGAAATGGCTCCCACGTTGGCGACGGCATATTCCATCAGCCCGTCGCTGTCTGCCGGCTCTTCGGCGGCACAGGCGTAGCCGGAGAACAGGCCAAAACACAGGCAAATGACCAGAAACAGAGCGGACAGCTTCATTCGTTTCATGGGGGATATCCTTCTTTCCAATAAGATTGGGGGGTTCTGGGGACAGGACTGTCCGCAGAAAACCGACCGCCGTAGCGCCATTATAGCACAGGAGAGGCCGGAATTCAAGTGCCGGAGGGCGGCGATGGCGGCGGAGAGAGTTTTTGCGAAAAAATAATAAAATGATGTGGTTTACCATATTGCCTTTCAGGGAGAGATGTGTTACAATATGGTGACAAAGAGTTAAAAATACAAAAAATTGTCGTCTGTGGGGCGGAGGTGTTGTGATTATGGTCAAAACGGTGGTCCTGGTGTCCGGCGGCGGCACCAATCTGCAGGCCGTCATGGACGCGCATCTGTTCGGCGAGATCCCGAACTGTGAGCTGACAGCGGTCATCTCCTCCGACCCGGAGGCATATGCCCTCATCCGGGCCAAGAGCGCCAACCTGCCCACCTATGTGGTGGACCGGTCCCTGTTCGCCAATGTGCAGAGCTTCAATACCGCCGTGGAACAGAAGCTGCAGGACCTGGACGCAGAGCTGGTGGTCCTGGCGGGATATGTGCACGGATTGGGCGGCGGCGTGCTGCGGGCCTATGAAAACCGCATCATCAATGTCTGCCCCTGCCTGCTGCCCGCCTTCGGCGACGCGGATATGAACTCCATGCAGCCCTATGAATGGGCCATCCGGGCCGGCGTCAAGCTCTCCGGCGCTACCGCCTACTTCGTCACAGACGGGGCCGCCGGACCGATCATCCTGCAGCAGGCCGTGGAGGTCTGGGAGGGGGATACCCCAAAGACCCTCCAGCGGAGGATCATGGAGGAGGCCGAGTGGAAACTGCTGCCCAAGGCGGTCGCCCTGTTCTGTCAGGGACAGCTCCGGGTGGAGGACGGCGCCGTGCATGTCACCGGCGAACGAAAATAACGACTATATTTTAGAGGATGGATTCTGGATATGAGCAAGCTAACACGTAAGTGCCCCAACTGCGGGGCGGTGGTGCCGGCGGATGTGAAATACTGCCGGAAGTGCCACGCGAGGATGGATTCCGGCCGGGTGGAGGTGCTGGCCAAGCCGGAAAAGGAGCAGCGGCCCCAGAAACGCGGTCGGGAAAACGACGCGCTGCGCAATCTGCCGAAGCCCGTCCGTCCGGAGGAGGTCGCAGAGAGAATGTACGGCAGCCAAAACGCGCCCAGACGGCCTGCTCAGTCTCAGAACGAGGGCCAGGACGGCTTCTTTGAGCCCGGCCAGGACGGGGCCCAGCAGAGAAGACCCGGGCAGCGGGGACGTATGGCCCCGGCAGGTCAGGGCGTGCCCAGACCGGTGTCTACCGCGAGGGGCGCAGGCGGCCAGATGGAGCCCAACCGGAACAAGGACAAGAATCTGTGGCAGATCATCACGGTACTGGCCATTATCCTGGTCATCATCGTGGTGGCCATCGTGCTGGTCGTCCGGCTGAACCGGCCCACTCCGCCGGCGGCGGCTTCCGACCCCTATGAAAACGCCACGGTCATTGCCAGCAGCACCGCCAGCCCGTCGCCCACGCCCACGAGCACCCCGGCCATAGCGGCCCCGGAGGGCCTGATCGTACCCGACGCTACCCCGGTGCCCGCACCCTCCGCCACGCCTGTGATAGCTACCCCGGTGCCCTCTCCGGCGAGCTCGCCTTCCAATTTCAGCACGACCGCCGTGAATGATACGGTGTACATCAGCGGCAACGGCGTCAACGTCCGCTCCGGCCCGGGTACGGACTACAACATCCTGGGGTCCGAGAACAGCGGCAAGCAGCTCCAGCGCACCGGAAGGACCAGCAACGGCTGGAGCCAGGTCTCCTATAACGGCCAGACCGGCTATGTCATCGACAGCCTGCTGACCACGACGCAGCCCGCCGCCAACAACAACACCAGCACCAATTATACCGTCAGCGAGGCCAGCGGGACCGTGACGGTGGCGTCCGCTACCGGCGCCAACCTGCGCTCCGGCCCCGACACGTCTTACTCCGTGGTGGCCACTGTCGCCAACAATACCCAGCTGACCCGCACCGGGACCTCCGGCGGGTGGACCCGCGTCAGCTATAACGGCCAGAACGTGTTCATCTCCACGAACCTGCTGGCGGGCAGCAATACCTCTTCCGGCAGTACCGGCAGCACCGGGTCCTCCGGCGGCTCCGGCACCATCACCGTCACCGGCAACGGCGTGCGCATCCGCTCCGGCCCGGGCACCGGCTATGGGATCATCGGCGCGGCCAACTCCGGAAATGTGCTCACCCTCCTGGGACAGAGCGGGGACTGGTATCAGGTCAGCTATAACGGCTCCACCGGCTATATCTCCGCCACCTACGCCAGAAAGAACTGACAGATATATCAAAAGCAAAGGAGACAGGCAGCAGCCTGTCTCCTTTTTCAGCTCTCCAGCCCGCCGTAAAGGGCCAGGGTGAAGCGCTTCAGCGCCCGGTCCCGGCGGCGGTAGACCTGGGCCTTCTCCCGGTCCAGCTCCTCGCACAGACGCTCCGCCGCCCCCTTGTGCCGGTGCACGTAAAACCGGTCCAGTACCAGCCGGTCCTCCTCGTCCAGGGCGGAGAGCCCGCTGTCCGCCAGGGCTACCCATGCCTGGGCCGACTCCAATTGCCGGGCCAGTTCCTCCCGGCGCACGATGTTGGACAGCATCGCGTCCTCCCGCCGGCTCCCGGCACCGTGGGCGGGAATGGAATCCGGCACCGAGCTCTTCAGGGCCCCATAGTCCAGCTCCAGCCGCCTGATCTCCGCCGGTATGTTCTCCAGCGACTGCCGCCGGACCTCATACTGCATCAGTTTCTCCGCCGCTTCCTGTTTCCAATCCATGGTCCGTGTCCTCCTTTTTGGCCGTTGTAGGTGTTAACAGCATTTCGATGCTCCCGTATTCGGGATGGTATCATTAATATAATACCGAAAAAGGGGCTTGTCAAGGAGAAATTTAACCGAAAAGTAGATTATTTAATTGACAAATGGTAAGGATTCGGGTACAATTGGCGTGACAGGAGGGATGATGCGTGGAGATCGGCGAAAGGATAACAGGATACCGCAGACAGGCGGGTATGACCATCGAGGAGCTCTCCCGGCGCGCCGGCGTCTCCAAGGGGACGCTGAACAAGATCATCAGCGGGGAGACGAAGAGCCCGACCATGGCGGTGATGAGCGCCCTGGCCAGGGCTCTGGGCCGGTCTCTGGCGGATTTCGACGACGGCGGCGCACGGGAGCTGTCGGAGGAGGCCATGGAGGCGGCCAGGGATTATGAGGCGCTGGACGGCCACGGGCGGCGGGTCGTGCGGGCCGTGATGGGAGAGGAGAAGCGCCGGATGGAGATCCGGGAGCTGAACGGCGGCAAGAGGCCGATGAAGATCGTCCCGCTGCTGGGCAACTCCTTTGCCGCCGGCCGGGGGGACCCGGACTTCGGCAATCCCTGGGAGGATCATGAGGTGCCGGCGGACAGCGGAGCGGATTTTGCCGTGCGCATCAACGGAAACTCCATGGAACCATACCTTCCGGACGGGTCCATTGCCCTGGGGAAAAAGCGCGCGCCCAGGGACGGCGAGGTGGCGGCGATGCTGCTGGACGGCGAGTTTTTGTGCAAGCAGGTCTGCCAGGATATGGCGGGGAACCTCTACCTGTTCTCTCTCAACCGGGACAGGCGGGACGCGGATGTGACCATCCGGCACGACACGGAGCGGAGCCTGACCTGTTTCGGGACCATCATCATGGAAAAAGTGCCGCTGCCGGCGGAGATGTGAGGAAGCGAAGCCCGGTCAGGGCGAGCCGCGTCGTTGATGCGCGCCTGCCAGGTTTCTCTTTGCCACAAAGCGGCAAAGTTCAAATGGCGGCGGCATCTCCTCTCCCCAAAAGACTGACAAGCCTTTTGGGGACCCCGGGGCCGCGCGTCAAGGTCAAAAGCCATAGGACGTTTGGCTTTTGACCTTCTGCGAGGGGGAATTCACTTTCCCCTCGCAGTTTTAATCAGGAAAAGTGCCGCTGCCGGCGGAGATGTGAAAGGACAAGGGAAAAGACCGCGCGGCCCCCGGTGATGCCGGGGGCCGCGCAGTATCGTGACCTGTCAGAAGGGAAGTATGGCGCGCAGGCTCTGACGGAGGGCCTCAAGGTCGGCCTGCAGGATGTTCCAGTTGGCGCTCAGCCGCTCGCCGTATTGGGCCAGATGACCGTGGGCCTGCAGAGCAGAGGGGGAGCTGCCGGTGAAAAAGGCCACGCCAATGGCCGCGGCCCCCAGCAAAAAGCAGATGAGCGCAACGACGCTGACGATATGCCACAGCTTACGCATCCCGGGTCACCTTCTTTCCGAGGGTCAGATGGGTCATGGCCTTGCAGGCGAGGATATATGCCTTCACGATGCCCGTGTCCAGGCGAAGACCGCACCACAGTACGATCAGCGCCAGACCGAGGATCAGAAAGGCCAGACCGAACAGCATCACCGCGTCGGCGATGTAGCTGATGCACCAGAGCCCGCCTACGGCGGCCAGCCAGGTGAACAGCAGCAGGATGAGCCCGGGGGCCAACAGCACCGCCATGACAGCCAGAAGTATGGCCGCTATGGGCACGGCCAGCAGAAGGATGCTCAAAATGAACAGCGGTACGCCCAGCCAAAGGGGGATGGACCGCTCGATGACGGTGAGTGGCCCGGTACTGTCCTGGTCGTCTATGTCGTCGTCCAGAGAGGGGGGGACGATGGGGGGCGGGGACATGCGCCTGGACGCCGGGGCAGGCCCCCGGGACGCGGGTTTCTCCGGCGGGGAGGCCGGTGCTTTCGCCGCGTCAGGCCCCTCCGCGGGCTGCTTGGGCTGGCTTTCCGCCGGCGCGGGCTGGTCCTCCTTCTCCGGCGCCGGCGGGAAGGAAAACGCCGACAGGTCGTCCATCACCATGGGCGGGACGTCCAGGTCCGGCAGACCCTCCACCACGTCGGGCGCGGCCTCTTCCTCCGGCTGGGTCGCCTCGGGCTCCGGTTCCGGCGGCGCCGCATAGGACGCCTCCAGTTCATCCATGAACCGGTCGGTGAACAGGAGGGGGTCATAGATGCGGCTCAGGCGGATGGCCGAACGGGTCGGCGTGCCGATCTTCCCCAGAAGCTCCTCCTCCCGGGCCGGGCCGGCCTCGTCAAACAGCGCGCCATATCGGGCCAGGGTCCGCTCTCTGTCCACCCGGGTCATAAAGACCAAGAGCTGCCCCAGTTCGGCAAGGTATTGCGATTTGTTCATAAGCAGTTCCTTTCAGGTCCGGCCGGAACGGATATCCGGACAGACATACATCATTATTATAAAATGAAATCGCCCTTTGGTCAAGTATTCCCTTGACATTGCCGGGGCGGGTGTATAAAATGTATAAGTTACCAGAATATGCGCAAGGAGCTGACAGTTTATGGCAAAAGATAAGCAGGTGACCCAGATCACCTCCATGGAACAGGACTTCGCCCAGTGGTATACCGACGTGTGCACCAAGGCGGAGCTGGTGGATTATTCCGGCGTCAAGGGCCTGTTCATCCTGCGGCCTTACGGCTACGCCATCTGGGAGAACATCATGGGCGTGCTGGACGCCAAGTTCAAAGCCACCGGCCATGAGAACGTGTCCATGCCCCTGCTTATCCCCGAGAGCCTGCTGCAGAAGGAGAAGGACCATGTGGAGGGCTTTGCCCCTGAGTGTGCCTGGGTCACCATGGGCGGCAGCGAGGAGCTGCCGGAGCGGCTGTGCATCCGGCCCACCAGCGAGACTCTCTTCTGCGACCACTGGAGCCATGTGCTCCACTCCTGGCGGGACCTGCCGATGAAGTACAACCAGTGGTGCAGCGTGCTCCGCTGGGAGAAGACCACCCGTCCGTTCCTCCGGGGGCGGGAGTTCCTCTGGCAGGAGGGCCACACCATCCACGCCACCGAGGAGGAGGCTCGGGAGGAGACCCTGCAGATGCTGGAGATATACGCCGACTGCTGCGAGAATTACCTGGCCATGCCCGTCATCCGGGGCAACAAGACCGAGAAGGAGAAATTCGCCGGGGCTGTCAACACCTACACCATCGAGTGCATGATGCACGACCACAAGGCCCTCCAGTCCGGCACCAGCCATTACTTCGGCGACGGCTTCACCAGGGCCTTCGGCATCACCTTCCAGGACAGGAACAACCAGGTGTGCTATCCCCACCAGACCAGCTGGGGCCTTTCCACCCGCACCATCGGCGGGCTCATCATGACCCACGGCGACGACCGGGGCCTGGTGCTGCCCCCGCGCATCGCCCCCACCCAGGTCATCGTGCTGCCCATCGCCGCCCATAAGCCCGGCGTCACGGAGGCGGCAGAAGAGCTGGTGGAACGGCTCAAGGCCGCCGGTATCCGGGTCAAGGGGGATTTCTCCGACAACAGCCCCGGGTGGAAGTACGCTGAGTACGAGATGAAGGGCGTGCCCCTGCGGCTGGAGATCGGTCCCCGGGACCTGGAGAATCACCAGGCCGTGGCCGTCCGGCGGGACAACCAGGAAAAGGTGTTCATCCCCCTGGATGCGCTGGAAAAGACCGTTCCGGCGTTGCTGGAGACGGTGCAGCAGGCCCTGTTCGACAAGGCCAAGGCCAATCTGGACAGCCACACATGGGCCGCCTCCACCGTGGAGGAGGTCCGGGAAAAGGCCCAGGACGGCTTCGTCAAGACCATGTGGTGCGGTGACACCGCCTGCGAGGAGAAGATGAAGGAGCTGGCCGGCGTGTCCAGCCGGTGCATCCCCTTCGCCCAGGAGGAGTTGGGGGATGTGTGCCCCTGCTGTGGGCGGCCTGCCAGGCAGATGGTCATTTGGGGCGTGGCGTATTGAGTGGATATCGACCGGGGCGCGGTCCAGGACCGCGCCCCGGTAAGTGTTTTGATAGGAGGGATGACAGATGCGGTGCAGACTGGCGGAGATCCAGAACACGATCTTCGTGGAGACAGGACGGAAGGTCCTCTGGGAGGGACCGAACGGCGTGCGGACGCCGGAACCGACAGAGCGGGAATTTTCCGTGCCGGGCATGTTCCTGGCGGGAGGACTGCCCTATCTGTTCACACGGCAGCTTTTGCTCATCCCGACCGGAAAGGGGGTCTATCGGGACGGATATGGGCGGAAGGTGTTTGCCTATAAGGAGAGATTCCCCTGCTTCGACAGCCATGATTACAAACATGAAAAGCGATATTATCACTGGGCGTATCTGACACATTGGAACAGGCTGATATGCGTCTACTTCGAGGACGGGGACCGGTGCGCGGAGGTGACAGTGGATGTGGACGAAGTGCCGGGAGACCATTTCGAGGCCATGGTGAAGGCTGGGCTCGTGGATGCGGACGGATATCTGAGGCTTTGACGGGAGCGCAGGAGCGCTCCCGTTTTTTGCGGGCGGGGGCATGAAACTGTAAGTGTAAAAAATGATAAATTAATGAGGCGATTTTGCCCGTTTAAGGGTATATAATGGGCACAGTGAGATCAGGGACAGATCCCGGCGGGCGACCGCCGGGGTCGTTTTATGGAGGCGGACAGGGTCAGTGAGAGCGGAAAAATGGCTGGAAGAGGACGGACTGACCCTGCTGGAGGGCTGGGCCAGAGACGGACTGACAAGAGAACAGATCGCCGGACAGATGGGCATCGGCCTGAGCACGTTTTATAAGTGGCAGAAGAGATATCCCCAGATCGCCCAGGCGCTGCGGAAAGGAAAAGAACTGGTGGATTACCAGGTGGAGGCCGCGCTGCTGGACAAGGCCCTGGGGGGTGACCTGCGGGCCCAGATGTACTGGCTCAACAACCGGCGGGGCGATAAGTGGCAGGAGCATCCCAGGGAGAAGAGCGAGAAGGACGGGGATGAGGCGGTCATGGTCCTGGTGGATG
Source organism: uncultured Oscillospiraceae bacterium (assembly GCA_947632005.1). Lineage (GTDB taxonomy): Bacteria > Bacillota > Clostridia > Oscillospirales > Oscillospiraceae > CAJOIG01. Next base: position 46,796 of record CANRNU010000004.1, read on the forward strand.
TATGAGGCAGGTAAGGCTGTCAGAGGTGCTGGGTCCGGCGTTTTTGGACCTGGCCAGGGACGTGTTCCGGCACGGGCACACCCACTATGACCTGGCCGGCGGGCGGGGCTCGCTGAAGTCCTCCGCCGTCAGTCTCATGGTGCCGCTGCTGCTGGTGCAGCATCCCGAGCTCCACGCGCTGGTGCTGCGAAAGGTGGGCAATACCCTCCGGGACAGTGTGTTTGCCCAGTATATGTGGGCGGTGGACAGGCTGGGGATGGGAAAATTCTGGACGGCCAGGCTCTCGCCCATGGAGCTCATCTATGAGCCCACTGGCCAGACCATCCTCTTCCGGGGGGCCGATGACCCCATGAAGATCAAATCCATCAAGGCGCCCTTCGGGTATATCGGCGTCACCCACTTCGAGGAGAAAGACCAGTTCGCCGGACGGGAGGAGATACGGAGCATCCTCCAGTCCACCATGCGGGGCGGGGAGCTCTTCTGGAACTTCGAGAGCTACAACCCGCCTGTCAGCCGGGACAACTGGGCCAATGCCGACTCGGCGGAGGACAGGCCCGACCGGCTGTGCCATAGGAGCACCTATCTGGACGCGCCCCGGGAGTGGCTGGGAGAGACCTTCTTTGCCGAGGCGGAGCGGCTCCGGACCGTGGACGAGCGGGCGTACCGCCATGAGTACCTGGGCCAGGCAGTGGGTACCGGCGGGAACGTGTTCGAGAAGCTGGAGGTGCGGACCATCACCGATGAGGAGACCGCGCCCCTGGACCGTATCTTTCAGGGGGTGGACTGGGGTTGGTACCCGGATAAGTTCGCCTTCCTGCGCACGGCCTATGACAGGGCCCGGGAACGCATCTACCTGTTGGATGAATATTATGTCAACCGAACGAGCAACCGGGACACGGCGCGGTGGGTCCTGGAGCGGGGATATCAGGACTATCCCATCGTGTGCGACAGCGCGGAGCCCAAGAGCATCAGCGACTGGCGGGAGGCGGGCCTGCCCGCCCGGGGCGCGGTCAAGGGGCCCGGGAGCGTGGATTACGGATTCAAGTGGCTCCAGACCAGGACGCTGGTCATCGACCCGAAGCGGACGCCGGGGGCCTGGCGGGAGATCAGCCGGTATGAATATGAACGGGACCGGGACGGACGCGTCATCAGCGGATATCCGGACCGGGACGACCACGCCATTTCGGCGCTGCGGTACGCCTATGAGCCGGTGTTTTTGAAGAGAGGGTCAGGGGCGTGAAGACCCGGATACATTTTGAATGGGAGGCTGGACGATGCTGGCAGCAAGAGCGAGAGAACAGTTTGGGGTGAGGGCCCTGTCCTCCGGGCGGGCGGACAGAGTGCTGGCCCGGTGCGCGGATATCTACAGGGGACGGCCGGACTGGCTGGACCAGGACCCGGATCAGACCGTCCGAACGGTCAATATGGCCAAGAGCATCTGCTCGGAGACCGCAAGGCTCGCCACGTTGGCGGCGGGTGTCTCCGTCGGCGGGTCGGAACGGGCGCGGTGGCTCCAGGAACAGGTCGACCGGGTCAGGTCTCAGCTCCGGCAATGGGTGGAGTACGGCTGCGCCTATGGCACGGTCATCCTGAAACCCAACGGGGAGGACGTGGATCTGCTCACCCCGGACCGGTTCCTCATCACCGATATGGCAGGCGGGACCGTGACCGGGGCGGTGTTCCAGGGCGGGCGGTTCCAGCAGGAGGAGGGCAGGTTCTATACCCGGCTGGAGTACCACCGGTTTTTGGACGATGGGCGGTACGCCGTCAGCAACCGGTGTTTCGTGGGCGAGACGGCGGCGGACCGGGGCAGACCGGTATCGCTGGACGTCACGCCATGGGCGGGACTGGCGGAGGACGTCATCGCCGAGGGCGTCACAAAACCCCTGTTCGGGGTGCTGCGGATGCCGGGCGGCAACAATCTGGACCCGGCGTCGGCCATGGGACTGCCCGTATTCGCAGATGCTCTGGCAGAGCTGCGGGACCTGGATGTGGCCTACAGCCGCAACGCGGCGGAGATCGAGGACAGCAGACGCCTCGCCCTGCTGGACGACCGGCTCACCGAACAGGCCGGTACGCCCGTGGGCGGCGCCCGGCGGCTGCGGCTGCCCCGGTTCATCAAGAAAGCCTTCGGCTCCGGGGCGGAGGAGTATTACCAGGAGATCGACCCGGCGCTGAACACCGAGGCGCGCCTGATGGGCATCAATGCGCTTCTCAGCCAGATCGGGTTCAAGTGCGGCTTTTCCAACGGGTACTTTGTCTTCAACGAGCGCTCCGGCGTCATGACCGCCACCCAGGTGGAGGCCGACGACCGGCGGACCATCCAATTGGTGAAGGATGTGCGGGATGCCCTGGAGACGGCTCTGGATGGGCTCATCTACGGACTGGACGCCTTCGCCGACGCCTACGCACTGGCACCGGAGGGGGCCTATGAGGTCACCTATGATTTCGGGGATATCACCTACAACCGGGAGGAGGACCGGGCCAGGTGGTATGGTTATGTGGCCGACGGACGGGCGCCGTTTTGGTACTATCTGACCCGCTTCGAGGGCTTCTCCGAGCAGGAGGCAAGGGCAATAGAGGCGGCGGGAAGCATGACACAAAAGGATATGCAGAGGGGGTAATCTATGGAACGGGAATTTTTGCAGGCGCTGGACTTGGGCGAGGGAGCCAGATTGCCGGAAGAGGCCGTGGAGGCCATTTTGGCCGAGGCGGAAAAGACGGCGCCGGCCCGGACAGACGGACGGGTGCGGTTCACCGCGCGTATGGCGGCCAGTGACGGCTGCCAGATGACAAAAGAGCAGATCATGGCCATCCGGGACCGGAAACGGCGCCGGGCGGCTATCGCACAGAATCTGAATCTATTTGAAAAGGAGAATTGACATGGCAGACGAAAACATCATCGGCAAGGACGAATTGGCCCACGTGCGGGAGATCGAGTTCGTGAGCGCCTTCGCCGGCTCCATCACGAAGCTCATGGAGGCCATCGGCGTCGCCCGCAAGGTCCCCAAGCAGGCGGGCGCGGTCCTCAAAGCCTATAAGGCCAAGGGCACCCTGGCCAGCGGCGCGGTGGAGGAGGGCGAGACCATCCCCCTGAGCAAGTACCAGACCGAGGCGGTGGCTTACACGGAGATCACCCTGAAGAAGTGGCGGAAGGCCGCCTCCGCCGAGGCCATCATCGACCGGGGCTATGACCAGGCCGTGGACATGATCACCGACGAGATGCTCCGGGATGTGCAGAAGACCATCCGGAAGGACTTCTTCGATTTTTTGGCCACCGGTACCGGCACCGCCAGCGGCGGCTCCTTCCAGGAGGCCATCGCCCAGGCCTGGGGCCAGCTCCAGGTGCTGTTTGACGACGACGGCGTGGCCTGTGTGTACTTCATCAATCCCCTGGATGTGGCGGATTATCTGGCTTCCGCGCCCATCTCCATGCAGAGCGCCTTCGGGCTGAGCTATGTGGAGAACTTCATGGGCCTGGGCACCGTCATCCTCAACAGCTCCGTGCCCAAGGGCACCGTGTATGCCACCGCCAAGGACAACCTGGTCCTCTATTACATCCCCGTCAACGGGGCGGACCTGAACGAGGCCTTCGAGTTCACCAGCGACGACACCGGCTATATCGGCATCCATGAGCAGGCCGATTACACCAATATGACCGCCTCCGACACCGTGGTGTGCGGCATGCAGCTGCTGGCCGAGAAGCTGGACGGCATCGTCAAGGCCACCATCGGCGGCTGATGGAATGGGCGGAGTACGCCGTCCTTTATCCGGACGGACCGGAGGAGAAGGACTATGAGCGCTTCCGGTGGCAGGCCCGGCGGATCATGGACCGGGTGACCACCGGCGTGGACGGGGTGCGCAAGCTCTCTGCCGCGCCGCCTACAGAGCCGGACGCCGTCCAGGCTGTGGAGCGGTGCCAGGCAGCGCTGGTCCATGCGCTTTGGCAGATGGAGCGAGAAGAATGTTATGTTAACCGAGAGGACGGCACGGTGACGGGACGGGTGGTGACGGCCATCACCGCCGGCAGCGAGAGCGTGAGCTTTGCCGCGCCGGGGAACGGGGCGGTCACGGCCCGGGAGAAGGAGGAGCGCTGCCGCCGGATGGCGGAGATGTACCTGGAGGGCGTGGCCGACGCCAACGGCGTCAACCTCACGTACATGGGGAGATACCCGATGAAAGCGGGTGCATGAGATGTACGAGGATACGGTGACGGTGTTCAACCGGAAGAGGACGGAAAGCGGAGCGGTCTGGTATCCCACGGTCATCGAAGGGGTCCAGCTCGGCTGGGAGAGGGCCGGCGCACTGGCCGGGTACGGCTGGAAGCAGGCCGGCCAGACGGCGGCCCTCATCCCCTATGTGCCCGGAGAGGGCACATGCACCGTGGCGGGAAAGATCTATCTGCCCCCCAAGATGTGGCAGAGGGTGGAGGAACCGGAGTTGTATATCACCTTTACGGATGGGGAGGACTTCGACTTCTTCATCCCGGCGGTGTGGCCGGAGATGGAGCCGGTCCCGGACAGCACGTGGCCGGAGGGATTTTATGAGCATATGTGCCGGGAGCGGGACGGGGTGTTTGCCGTGGGCGGTGTGCACCGCTACCGGGCCCTGCCGCACTTTGAGATCACGGGGCGGTGAGCGATGGAGATCGTGTTCAAAGGTTTTTTCCTCCATGAGAAGGGCGTGGACGCCCGGCTCTCCATGGCCCGGCCATCCGCCCGGGCCACACTGGCCTTCCGGCGGGTCCATGAGATGGCCGCCGAGGACATGCTCCCCTATATGCCCAGCCGGACCGGCGGGTTCCGGGAGCGGACCAGAGCCGCCAACGCGTCGATGGCGGGTTCCGGGCAGATATACGCCGGAGTGGGGCCCATGGGACGGTATCTTTACCAAAACAGGGCTATGGTGGATGCGGCGACCGGAAAAGGACCGCAATTTATCCCTGGAGTGGGGCTGCGCTTTGAACGGGGCGCACGGCTCAGGACCACGGACAGGGCGCTGCACTATACCAACGCCGCCGCGAGACCCGCCTGGTTCGGCTATACCAAGGCCCGGCGGCTCCGGGTCTGGGTGGACGAGACCCAGAAGATCATGGACGGTGGACGATGAACGAGGAAAAGAAGGAAGTCAAGTACGATGTAAAGGGCAGCCAGGTGCTGACGGAGGCCATCCGGGCCCTGGTCAACGGCTTTCCCGGCCTGGCCGAAGGGGAAAAGATCGCCTTTGCCACCCTGCGGGAAAGCGGCGGCCTGGCCATGTTCCCCGGAGACGGGGCCGTGGTAGACGAGGAACACAGGAGCGTCACCGGACGTGTCCGGCAGGTGTGCCAGTACCCTTTTGTGGTGCTGCTCCGGGGCGCGGGATTCGGCGAGGAGGCCCGGGCAGCCGCCAAGGAGAAGCTGGACGGTCTGGGCCGGTGGCTGGAGGGGCTGGGGGAATACCCCGGCCTTGGGGGAGGACGGCGGTTTTTGTACTTCTCCATCCAGGCACCGGCCTGGCTCTACGAGCGGGACGAGCACAGGACGGAGACCTGGGCGGTGGGATTGGCCGCCCACTACGAAAACATATTTCAAAAAATGATCGGAGGTAACTGACAATGGCAAAACTGGAACGGGAGGCCCTGGGGCACTATCTGGACAGCAAGTTCAACACCAAGGTGGCCCAGGCGGCGGAGGCGGAGTTCGAGATCATCGGCGACGACATCGAGGAGATGAGCGTGGAGCTCAACTCCGACACGGAGCAGATCAAGAATATCCTTGGTCAGACCAAGACCCGGGACAACGGCTATGCCCCCAGCATGGAGGCGGACCCCTTCTACGCCGACCCGGACAAGAAGCTCTATCCCAAGCTGCGGGACATCGCCATGAACCGGATCAAGGGCGACGGGTGCAAGACCCTGATGCTGGAGGTCATCGTGGAGGACACGGAGGCGGAGAACCACAAGGCCTGGCTGCGGGAGGTCATGGTCAAGCCCCAGAGCTACGGCGGGGACACCGCTGGGTTCAACATCCCCTTCACCGTCAGCGAGGACGGGGAGAGCCAGGAGGGCTATGTGTCCGCGGAGAGCATGAAGAGCGGCAGCCCCACCTTCACGGCGGGGGCCATCCCCGGTATCGGCGGCTGAACAAAAGAAGAGCTTTGAAATGAAGGAGCCCCGCGCGGGGCTCCTTCATCAAGGCTCTTTTCACTTTCCCCAAAGGGCAGGAACGCCCTTTGGGGACCCCGACAAAATGGTAAGGAGGATATAGATCATGGCAGATGTGATGAAGCTGCGGGTGGAGACCGGAGCGGTCACGGTGGAGGTGGAGGACGAGCGGGGCAGAGGGCTGGGCTCCTTCGACTTCAACCCCGCCGACTCTAACATCCTCAAGCGCTACGGCGCGGTGGTGGATTTTTTCAACGGACTGCACTTCGACGACGGGGGCAGCGAGGAGGAGCAGCTCACGCAGATGAACAAGCTGGCGGACGACATCGCCGGGCAGTTCGACTATCTGCTGGGGTATGACGTGTCGGGCGCCGTGTTCGGCAAGTGCGGGCCGCTGACGGTGACGAAAAACGGCGACTTCTTCTTCGAGCAGGTGCTGGAGGGGGTGGGCTCGCTCATCGAGCAGGTCACCAAGAAGCGGCTGGACAAGAAGCTGGCCAAGATCCGCAGGGCCACGGCCAAGTACAGCAAATGAGCGGAGAGCGCGCCTCGCCGTGGAGGCTGCCCACGTCCCTGGAGGTCGGCGGCGTGGACTATCCCATCCGGACGGATTTCCGGGACGTGCTGTATCTTTTGGAGATTTTCGGGGACCCGGAGTATGAGCCGGACGAGCAGGGGGCCATCTGCCTGCGGGTGATGTACCCCCAGTGGGAGAGCATCCCGGCGGAGCGGCAGGAGGAGGCCCTGGCCCGGGCGGTGGAGTTCATCGACATGGGCGTGGGCGGCGAGAATGGCCGGGACCGGGGCAGAAAGCCCCGGACGGTGGACTGGGAGCAGGACGGGCCGATCATCGTGCCGGCGGTGAACAAGGTGCTGGGCCAGGAGGTGCGGGCGATGGAGTACCTGCACTGGTGGACGTTTCTGGGGGCCTACATGGAGATCGGGGAGAGCCTGTTCACCACGGTGCTGGGCATCCGGCAGAAGCGGGCCCGGGGAAAGAAGCTGGAGAAGTATGAGCAGGAGTTTTGCAGGGACAACCGGGATCTGGTGACCCTGCGGAAGAAGCAGACGGCTGCCGAACGGGAGCGGCAGGATGCGCTGAAGACGCTGTTTGTGTGAGGAGTTGAGAGCATGGCGGAAGACGGTTCTGTTGTCATCAGAATACGGTTTGAGACGGGCGACGTGGACCAGGGCGTCGAGCAGATAAAGGCTGCCTGCAAACGGGCGGGCAGGGTCGTGTCGGAGATGGGAAGGTCGGCGGCGAAGCAGTGGCGGCTTCCCCAGGCGGAGAGCGCCGGGAGGACCATGGACAGCCTGGCCGAAAAAACGGAGGCGCTGGAGCAGACTTCGGCCCGCAGCGGGCTGACCGGCCTGGGGGAGGGCCTGCAGGATGTGGAGCGGGGCGCGGAGCTGGCTGCCGGCGGCCTGGACCGGACGGATGCAGTGCTGGGCGCGGTGGGATTGAGTATGGCGGGAAGCTATGCAAGCGCGGTGAAGTTCGGCCTTGGCATCCAGGCGCTGTCGGCCCTGTTCGCGGGGCTGAGCCGAACGGTCCGGGATGGGATGAACAGCTTTGCCCAGTATGACAGCGGGGTGCGGTCCGCTCTGGGCAGTCTCAAAAGCTCCCTCAGCGGGCTCAAGGGCGCTTTTATCACGGCCTTCGCGCCCATCGCCTCCGCCATCGCGCCATACCTGTCCAGCCTGTGCAGCATGCTGGTCACGGCGGCCAACTATGTGGCCATGTTCTTCGCCATCCTGGGCGGGAAAAGCACCTATAAGCGGGCGGTGGTCGGGGCGTCGTCCGCCGCGTCCGCCATTTCCGCGGCGGGCGGCGCGGCGAAGATCGCCACCCTCAGCATGGATGGATTCGGCCAGGCGGCGACCGCGGCGGTGACCACCACCGGCCAGGCGGCAGCCCTGACCGCGGGCAGCATCACCAAGGTGAGCCGTGCCGTCAAGGACGCGAAAAACAACCTCTCCGGGCTGGATGAACTGAATCTCTGGAAGGTGGAGGAACAGTCCGGCGGCGGCTCCGGCGGAGGCGGTGGGGGCAGTCCCGGCGGGGGAGGCGGCCTGGATATCCAGGACGGCAGCGGCTTTACCTTTGAGGAGGTGCCCATCGACCCGGCCTTTACCAATAAGATCGAGTGGCTCAAGGACCACTTCGACGAGCTGCTCACGGTGGCCGGGGCCATCGGGGCGGCAGTGCTGGGGTGGAAGATCGCCCGGGCCTTCGGCGCCGGGCTCAAGACCGCTCTTGGCGCGGCTATGGGCCTGGGCGGCGCGGTGCTGCTGGTGAGGGGCTATCTGGACGCCTGGAAAAACGGCATTGACCTGACCAATATGACGGAGACGTTCACGGGCCTGGCCATGGTCATCAGCGGCGTCGGCATCGCGGCGGGCCCCACGGCGGCGGCGCTGACGGCATTGGTGGGCGGCATCGGTACCGTGGTGCTGGCGCTGCGGGAATGGATCGATACCGGTACGCTCACCAATGAGGGGCTCAGGACGCTGACCGGGGGCATCCTGCTGGTGGGCGGCGCTCTGAGCGTGCTGTCCGGCTCCTGGTTCCCGCTGGCCGCGTCCGCTGCGGCTGCTGTGGCCGTCGCCGTGGCCGCGCGGTGGGATGAGATCAAGGCCAAGACCACACAGGTCTGGACAGGTATCAAACAGTCCGTCTCGGATGCCTGGTCGGCCATCAAAAGCAAGGTCACAGAAAAAGCCCAGGCGGTGAAGGAGAAGGTGTCGGAGGTCTTTCTCGCGGTCAGAGAGAAGATCCAAAGCTCCCTCTCGGCGGCTCGGGAGACGGCAGCGGAGCGATTTGAACAGCTCCGCGCCGCCGCCGCAGAGAAGACCGCCGGCGCCAGACAGGCGGTGGCGGACGCCTTTACGCAGATCGGGGAGAGGATCCGGGAAAATGTCAACGCGGCAAAGCAGACGGTGTCCACGGTATTCCAGAGCATCAAGGAGGCCATCGGAGAAAAGCTGGAGGGGGCCAAAAAGGCGGTCTCAGACGCCATCGGCGCCATCAAGAAGCTTTTCAATTTTTCCTGGAGCCTGCCGAAGCTGAAGCTGCCCCATGTGTCTGTGTCCGGCAGCTTCTCCTTGGCACCGCCCAGCGCGCCGCGTTTTTCCGTGAGCTGGTACGCCAAAGGCGGCATCGTGGACGGGCCCACGCTCATCGGCGCCGGCGAGGCCGGAAAGGAGGCCATCGTGCCCCTGGAACGGCATACGGAGTGGATCGGCGGCGTGGCGGAACGGCTGGCGTGCCTGCTGGACGGGACAGGTCTGAGCAGGGGCCTGGAGGAGATCGCCCGGAGGCTCGGGGAGATACCGCCCGCGCTGGAACGCCTGGGACTGGCATGGGCCCGCGTGCCGCAGCCGGCGGTGGCCTCCGGCCGGGTCATACCGCCCAGGGCGCTGTATGTGGACGGCCCGGTCCAGGGGTTGTCGGACCCGGCCTCCGTGCTGCGGCAGATGCTCTCCGGCGGTCAGGGACCGGGCCAGCAGGACAGGAGCTATACCTTTATCGCAAAGATGAACGGTCGGACGCTCTTCCGTCAGGTCATCGACGAGGGCAGTATGGTGATGAGCCGGACCGGGAGAAATCCCTTTGACTTGGGAGGATGACGACGATGCAGGATGTGATCAAAATGAACGGCAAGACCATCCTTCAGCCCGACGAGGGACTGGGGTATGATTTTGAGACCACCTATACCGACGACAGCACCCGGGTCCAGAGCGGCGTGCTGCACGCCTCCGCCATGTTCACCGTGGAGGCCTTCAGCTATGAGGCCACCTGGGTGGGGCTGGAGGATATGAAGACCATTTTGCAGATCGTGGCCAAGGGAAAACCGTTCACGCTGCACTATTTCTCCCCCTACTATGGCACTTGGCGGGACGGCCGGTTCTATGTGGGCAAGGGGTCGCTGGAGATCGGACGGCTCAATACGGCGGAGGAGAGGTTCGACAGCCTCTCCTTCAACATGATCGGGGTAAATCCGCTATGATACAGGTCAGTGAGGAATTTCGGAAGGCCATGGACGAACGGCGGGACTTTCGCTGCTGCGGCGAGGTCACGCTGGCGGACGGATCGGAGCTCGTGCTGACGGAAGATGATCTTACCCTGAGCGGCAACAGCGTGACCGACGGGGCGGGAGATCAGAGACTGCCCCTGGGCACCGCTGTGAGCCGGACCGCCGTCGTAGAGATCATGAATGACGACGGGCATCTGGACGGATATGACTTTTTTGGGGCGCGGCTGCGGCTGTGGCTGGTCTTTGCACTGGCAGAGACAGAGGAGCGGATCGACTTCGGCCGGTTTACCGTGCTGGAACCGGAGACGTGGGGAGAGACCGTGACGGTGAGCGCCTGCGACGATATGTACAGGGCCGATAAGCCCTATGTCACGGACTTGCCCTTTCCGGCTACGCTGGGGACGATGTTCCGGGATATCTGTGAGCGGTGCGATATCCCCTATTCCACCGCGGCGTTCCCACACCAGGACTTTGCCGTGGCGTCGCCGCCGGACGGCGAGATGACCTTCCGCCAGGTCCTGGGCTATATCGCCATGCTGGCGGGCGGGAATGCCCGGGTCAGCCGGGACGGGAGGATGGAGATCCTTGCCTATGACTTCAGCCGGGCGCCGGATCACGTGCTGGCGGCTTGGGACAGCCTGAAGACCGACACGGACGATATCCTCATCACCGGCCTGGAGACCACGGTCACCGGGACCGACGAGACGGGACGGACTGTACGGACCCGGGTGCTGGAGGGGGAGGAGGGGTATGTGCTCTGCCTGGAAAATCCCCTGTTTGCCGGAGAGGAGCGGCAGGCCCTTGCCCTGATCGGCCAGGGGCTCATCGGAGCGCGCTTTCGCCGGTTCAGCGGCGAACATGCCGCCTATCCCATGGCGGAGTTTATGGATACGGCCAGCGTCGTGGACCGGAAGGGAAACGCATATGCCACGGTGCTGACGGACGTCGACTTTGTCTTCTGCGGGAGCACGGCCCTGGCCAACAGCGCGGAACCGGCCATTCGCAGCAGCAGCCGCTATGTCACGCCGGAGGTGAAGGCCCGTATCGCGGCCCGGGAGCTGGTGGAGAGAGAAAAGACCGAACGGGAAACGGCGATGGAACGGCTGGCGGGGCTCCTGTCCCAGTCCGGGGGACTGTTCAGCACCGAACAGACCCTGGAGGACGGCAGCCATATCTATTATCTGCACAATAAGCCCACCATGGCCGGGTCCTCCAACATCATCAAGCTCACCGCCGACGCCATCGGCCTGTCCCTCGACGGCGGCGCTACCTGGCCCTATGGCTTTACCGTCACCGGCGAGATGGTCATGGGCATCATCCAGGCGGAGGGCCTGAACGCCGACTGGGTCCGCTTCGGGACTCTGGCACGGGAGCGGGTGGAGGGCCTGGATGAGATGGCCGCCAGCTTTCAGGTGCTGCAGGAGAGGATCGAATCAAAGGTCTGGCAGACCGACATCGACGAGGCTGTGGACAGCGCCTCCCAGACCACCATGGAACAGGTGGTCTCCATGGTCCAGGACAGCGAGGGGATCATCATGGAGGCCATGCAGGAGTATGCCAGGACCTCCGACCTTGACTCCTTCCGGGAGAGCGTCCGCGCACAGCTGGGCGTGCTGGCAGATCAGGTGGTCGTCGAGGTGGCCCGCCTGACCGAAGAGCAGCGGGCGATCAACGACGACCTGCAGGGGAAATACGCCGGACTCATCAAGTATTACCGGTTCACCGCCGACGGACTGGAGATCGGAGACAGTGCCAGCCAGCTCATCCTCCGCCTGACCAACGACAGGCTTGCCTTCCTGGACAACGGACAGGAGGTGGCCTATATCAGTGACCGGAAGCTGTATATCACCGACGCGCATCTGCTCAATTCCCTGCGCGTCGGCAATTTCGCATGGGTCCCCAGAAGCAACGGGAATCTTTCACTGGTGAGGATGGATTGATATGCCGACAACTTCAAGCAAAAGCATGAGCCAGATCAAGTGGTGGGGAAACTCCAGCCTGGTCTGGGATTGGAACTCCGATCAGTCCGGCGGCTATGCGGGACATACCACGGCAAACGGGTTTTATACCACGGCCTTAAAGTTCAAGACGCCCGCCTTCGTGGGTCTCGCCACGTCGGTCAAGTTTACCCTGTACTGCAAGCGGAGCTATGGCACCAGCCCGGTGATACGGGCCGCCATCACCGCCAGTACAGGCAGTCAGAGCCGGTACCTCAGCACCAGCGGGACGGTCTCTGACGCCAACCAGGTGGCATACAGGTCCGTGACCTTCTCCAATATGAGCACGTCCTATGCCAAGCACTCGTTCACCATAGACCTGGCCGGCGCCACGTTCAAGCCCAGCACGACGTACTATCTGTTTCTCTGGTCCGCCAACGCCGGGAGCAACCTGATCATGCTGTCCTCCGCCACGACGCATACCTTCGCGGTCAATTACAACAAGGTGACGACCCCCGTGCTGTCGGCGGCGTCGGCGGATATGGGGACGACGATCACCATCAGCACGGAGAGCGCGCCCATCACGGACGCGGTACATGATCTGACATATCAGCTGGCGGACGGCTCTACGGGGACCATCGCCTCCAAGGTGGGGCTCGTATCCACGCCATGGAAGGTGGCGGACTGCGGCAGCATCATCCCAAACGGGCTGAGTACGCCCATCTCCATCATCTGTACTACCTATGACGCGAAGGGCACGGACCTGGGCAGCGTCACGCTCAGCCTGGTGGCGACTGTCCCGGCCAGTGTGGTCCCGGTCATCGGCAATGTGACGGTCACGGAGACTGTGAGCGGGCTGGCAGCAAAATATAAGGGGTTCGTGCAAAGCAAGTCCAAAGTGCGGGCGGAGGTCACCGCGTCCGGCGCAGGCGGAAGCACAGTGGCGGGCGTGGTCTCCACCCTGGAGGGAAGAAGCTATGCGGGCGCTTCCTGGACGGCTGCCGATGTTCTCTCGGGCTCCGGGTCGCTGGAGATCCGTACCACCGTCACGGACAGCCGGGGCAGAACGGCCTCCCGGTCCACGGTCATCTCTGTTATGGCCTATACGCCGCCGAAGATTACCGCCTTCTCTGCCTGGCGGGCCACGTCTGCGGCGGCAGATGCGCCGGAGTCCGCAGACGGCAACTATGCGGCAGTCCGCTACGCATACAGCGTGCCAAGCCTGAACGGCGGCAACACCGTCGGCATGAACGTGAAGGCCAAGCGGGCGTCTGAGCCGGTGTATTCCCAGGTCCTGTTCTCGGGTTCGGCCCTGTCCGCTGACACCACCGGCAGGCCGGCGGAACCGCTCTCCAGCGACTACCGCTGGGACATCCAGATGACGGTGACGGACAGCTTTGGCGCCACCGCGACGGCGACGGTGCAACTGCCCTCCGCGGCAGTGGTGATGGATGTGGCGGCGGATGGACTGGGCCTGGGGATCGGCAAGACAGCCGAGGGCCCCGGCATGGATGTTGCCTGGCCCATCACGGCGCGAAAAGGTGTCACAGGCGACCTGGCGGGCGCGGCGGAGAAGCTGGGAAAGGCGAACGTGGGAAACGCCGGGACGCCCATATATCTGGAGGCCGGAAGTCCCAGGCCGGTCACACCGGCGACTGTGCGCAGCACCATCGGCGCGGCGCCGGCATGGCAGGTCCTGTGGACCAATCCGAGCCCCACGGTAAACTATACGGGCCAGACGCTGACCATCGGCGGGCTGAGCGCCTACAATCTGTTTTTGATCTGTGTCCGGACCAGTACCGGAACGGGTCGGATGCAGAGTATGATCGCGTATGTCCCGGGGACGGATGCCCAGGTCGCCCGGGCACAGGCGGCGGCGAGAGGCAGCGGCGAGCGTCTCTCCATGTACTGCAGGGATTTTACCATCAACCGCGGAAGCAACACCATCGTTGTCTCCAATGGACTGGAGGCCGCGTCCGCCAAGGCGAATGTGGCGGACAATACGGTGGCCATTCCGATATACATTCTGGGGACATCCATCTGAAAGGAGATGCAGGAGCATGTGTGAAGGCTGCCGCTATGCGGTGCCGGTCTATATGGGCGACGGGGAGGAGCTGATGCGCGCGTGCGTCTACATCCTGCGCACGGGCAGGAAAAGGCCGTGCCCGCCGGGAGAGGGGTGCACGGTCCGGGAGCCGGCAGAGCCGGGGAGCTCTGCGGACATCCGCAGGAACGCTGTCAAGGCGGACGTATATGCGCATATGAAATGCGCTGTCAGAAGATCATGAATCAAACGCGAAGCTGAGAAAGGAGACCAAAACATGAAACAGACGATTTGTACGGCGGCGGGCATGGCGGGCGGCGCCATCGCCTCTCTGTTCGGCGGATGGGATGCCGCCATGATCACGCTGCTCATCTTTATGGCGATCGACTATGTGTCCGGCCTGGTAGTGGCGGGCGTGTTCCATACCTCGGAGAAATCCGAGGGCGGCGCCCTGGAATCCAGGGCGGGATTCCAGGGCCTGTGCCGGAAGGGGATGACCATGCTGTTCGTGCTCATCGCGTGCCGGCTGGATATGCTGCTGGGCATCTGCTTTCTGCGGGACAGCGTGATCATCGGGTTCGCGGTCAATGAGCTCATCTCCATCGTGGAAAATGCCGGGCTCATGGGTCTGCCTCTGCCGGCGGCGGTGACCAATGCAGTGGATGTGCTGACAAAAAAGGCGGAGGAACAGAGCCATGAGTGATGCGGCCAAGGTGATCTCCATCGCGCTGGCGGAGGTGGGGTATCGGGAAAAGGCGACCAACGCCAGCCTGGACCTGGCCACCGCCAACGCCGGGACCGGAAACTGGACCAAATATGCCAGGGACCTTTGGAATGCCGGGTACTATAACGGCAATAAGAACGGCTATGCCTGGTGTGACGTGTTCGTGGACTGGTGCTTTTACAAGGCGTTCGGGAAAACCGAGGGGCAGCTGGTGGAGTGCCAGTCCGGAACGCTGGGCGCGGCGTGCCCCTATTCCGCGGGGTATTACAAGGCCCAGGGGCGGTATGACAGGACACCGCGGGCCGGCGACCAGGTGTTTTTTCAGCAAAACGGCGCTCTGGTCCATACCGGGATCGTGGCGGAGGTCACGTCTGCCCGGATCGTTACGGTGGAGGGGAACAGCTCCAATATGGTGAAAAAGAACACATATGCCCGCACCAGCGGCGCTATCGCGGGGTATGGGCACCCCCTGTATACCGCCGGTACCGCGGCGGCGGTCCCAAAGGAAAAATACGGCGGAGAGATGACCGTAAAGGTCAATGAGCTGAAAGAGGGCTGTGTCGGAGCCCAGGTAAAAACAGTGCAGCGCGTATGCTATGCCCGGGGGATCCTGGACGGCGCCGGAAGACAGATCGCCGTGGACGGTGAGTTCGGCAGCGCTACCCGGCAGGCGGTCGTTAAACTCCAAAAACAGCTGTTCCCGGCCGACAGCGCCAAATGGGACGGCGTCGTGGGACCGGAGACCTGGCGGGCCACGCTGGCGGCGCTGTGGTGACGGCACCGCGCTCGGAGGGCGTGCCCGGATCTTGATACAAAAACTGCGGTCCACTTCTGTGGACCGCAGTTTTTTGGCGGAGAAGGGGGGATTCGAACCCCCGATACCCTTTTGGGGTATACACGATTTCCAATCGTGCGCGCTCGACCAGGCTACGCGACTTCTCCATGCCTGCCGGACTTGTGTTCGATATGCAATTCAAGCTTATTTATTATAAATGGGTCTGGAGAAAAAGTCAAGATGAATTCCTGGAAAATCAACATTTCTAAATTGAGAATTCTCTGCCCCGCCAGGAGATACTTTACAAAAATGAATATATATATTATACTTTGACATATTGTGTTGGTCAGCATTAGCGCTGGCAAGATGAATAAACAAAAATGATGGAGGACAGAGAAATGCCGGACAGGATAAAGAAACGGGGGGGTATAGCTAGAGAAGGGATCGTTGTATTTTTATTCAGCTTTTTGCTGGTGTTTGGCATTCTTGTCGGAACGGGAACGCTGACGTCGGGATGGCATTTTGTTGATGATCATGAGCTGTATTGGCTCAAGGCCGACTTTGCCAGTGGCCTCAGCGTGTTATCTGTTGTCAAGAAGTGTGTTCTAAGAGATTTGAATGTACGCTTCAGGCCGCTGTTTTATGTGGAGCGGGTCATAGGTGTCTGGCTTTTTGGTACGAATCTGTTGAGTTGGAACATTATCCGGGCAATTGAAGGTGCACTCACGGTCTTTTTTCTGTATTGGACTGCCCGTTATTTGAAGTCCAGCAAAACATTTTCGGCGCTTTTTTCACTGATTGTTGTAATCGGGCCGCAGTTTGCCCCGTGGTATAGGTTTACGAACCAGGAGAATATCGGCATGCTGTTCTGCTCGCTGGCACTGTATTTAATTGCCAGACAGAGCTATTATCAGAAGTATCGGGATGTCTGGGGCAACATCTGGATCATCGTATGCTGTATACTGTGCAGCTTGATGAAAGAGAGCTTCACCCTGTTTCTACCGGTATTTATTCTGCTGAAAATTGGGCTGGAGTATCTTGACAGGTGTGGGGAGGAGCGCGCCCTGCGCGAAGTAATCCGGCATCAGATTTTGTTTGCCGGAGTGATTTCTGCTGTCTTTGTTTTTAATATATCCGTGATCGTGTTTTTTGTCGGGACAGACCGCACAGGATATGCCGGATTTTCAGCATCATACGCGTTGCAGGAGTATGTGCAGGGGATTATCGGGAGTCTGAAAGGCGACCTAAGATGGCATGTGGTGTTTGGCGCGATGATGTTTGTTGCAGCATTCCCATATGGTCTGTATCAGGTCGTGAACTTGCGGAAGGACAAGAGGAAAGATACACTGTTCACTTGGCTTATGGTGTGCATTGGTGTGTACGTCATGGCGAGCCAGATGGTCCTGCACGCGAAGGGGCTCATGTGGGAACGGTATATGTTGCCCTGGAGCATCGGCTACGGGCTGATATTCGTGGTTCTGGCTGGAGCGCTGTTGGCGGGCGAGGAGCCAATGAAGAAGTATACACAGTATCTGTATGTGTTTTTGCTAGCCATGCTTCTGTGTGTGGAGTTTCGGGCATGCCTATACGGAAGTCCGGGGAGCCGAGGAGCATTGGACTATGCGAAGAATGGCCGGGAGATCAACCGGATGTTACAGGATATTTTAGACAACACAGACGAGGATACCAACATTCTGGTGGCGACAGACGGCGAGGTCAATCTATCTGCCTGTATCTGGCTGGAGATACACGGGAGAAAGAATGGGTATGAGTATGTTGAGGGGAGCGAGCGCTATTATGACATATATGACAAAACAACGAATCTGGCGGGAAAAACGGATAAGTTCATCGAAAAAGGTGATGTCGATGTGGTTGTGATGTACAGCCGAGAGGGAGAAAAGAGCTACCAGGCTGGCGCGTATCTGGAGAATATCATACAGGCGCTGGGGACTGAAGAGAGTGACTATGACGTATCCCTTTATGATGGCTGGGGGTATCGTGTTTTGTACAAAAAGTAATTAAAAGTCAGCTTTGAATATTTATAAATAAAGAACCGTGCAAACGACGTTTGCACGGTTCTTTATGATGAAATGAGGTTAGTTGATTACATTCGCGGCTTTTTCCGCGGCTTCTGCCACATGATGCACCAGCACGGCGGTGGTCACCGCGCCCAGACCGCCGGGGACCGGCGTGATGGCGGATACGACCGGTTCGGCCTCGTCGAAACGCACGTCGCCCCGGAGTTTCCCGATGGCTGGGTCCATGTGGATGCCCACGTCCACCACCACGGCGCCGGGGCCGAAATACGACCCGCCGAAAAAGCCCATCTTCCCGATGGCAGCGAGCACGATGTCGCCCCGCTTCGTCTCGGCGGCCAGGTCGGCGGTGCCGCTGTGGCAGATGGTGACGGTGGCCCCCTCTGCCATGAGCAGCATGGCGGCGGGCCGGCCCACCACCAGGCTTCGTCCGGCCACCACGGCCCGGGCGCCCTTCAGGGGGATGTCATAGAACTTCAAAAGCTCCAGCGCCGCCTGGGCGGTGCAGGGGGCGAAGCCCTCGCTGCTGCCGGTGAAGACCCCGGCCAGGGAACCATCCGTGACCCCGTCCACATCCTTGGCGGGCAGCAGGGCCTTCCGGGCCGCCTCGTTGTCCAGGGGTGCAGGGAGGGGCCGCATCATGAGGATGCCGTGGACCGTGGGGTCCTGATTTAACTGCTCCAGCGTTTCCGTGAACCGTTCCTGGCTCACATCCGGGGGCAGGACCACAGAGCGGACCTCTATGCCCGCCGCGGCGCAGCGCTTGACCGCGCCCCGCTCATAGGAGAGGTCCTCCGGCCGCTCACCTACCCGAAGAATGGCCAGGGTGGGCGTGACGCCTCGGGCCTTCAGCGCGTTGACCTTCTCCGCTGTCGCCGCCGCCAGCGCTTCCGCAACAGGCGCGCCCTTCAATATGGTCGCCATCAGCAATACCTCCTGTAAATATCTTCATAGACCTTCCCGGCTCGCTTTCCATACTCTTCCGTCAGCCGGTCCACCTCATCGTTGATGGTCCCGGCGTAAGCCCGGTCGGCCATGGCCTTGGTGTTCACCTTCACGTTCACCGCCGCGCCATACATGGCGCCCCGGCAGAGCACCGCGCCGGTGGCGGCGTCGGATACGGCCAGAACGCTGCCCATGGCGGCGAAGCCCTCCATAAGCTCGATGGCTTTGCAGCACAGCCGGACCATTTTCAGCGGCGGCTGGGCCGCCAGACGAAGGCAACGCTCCAATTCCTCCGCTCTGCCGGGGGCGTCTTTGGGGATGCCGTAGGCACGGCTCAGGGGCCGGAACGCCTCCGCGTCCTCGTCCACCAGGGCCAGCAGCGTCTGGGACAGCTCCTTTGCCTGGCCGGTCAGGGCGGTCATCTCCGCCTCCACGGCGGCGTACTTGGGCTTTCCGACGGTCAGCTCGCCCACCATGGCTCCCAGGGCGACCCCTAATGCTCCCACCAGGGCCGATGCCCCGCCGCCGCCGGGCGCGGGGGCCCTGGAGGCCAGAGCCTCGGTAAAATCGGTCAGGGAAGCGTTTTTCAATTCCATCCTTTTTCCTCCAATAAGCGCTTGCGCAGGTGGCCGATGTAGTACAGCGACCCGAAGGCGCACACCGGCTCGTCGTGGGCCCGGCACAGGGCCAATGCCTGGTCCAGGCTGTCCGCCGCCCGGGCGGGCACGTTTTTGATCGCCCCGGCCAGCGCCGCCGCCGGCAGGGCCCGGGGCCCCTCCTCCGGCGTGACGCACACGAACCGGGCCGCCAGAGGCTCCATGATCTGCAGGATGCTTTGCCAGTCCTTGTCCCCCATCACACCCATGAGCATGGTGCACTTTTGCCCGGGCAGATACGCCCGCAGCCCCGCCGCCAGCGCCGCGGCACCGTGGGGGTTGTGGGCGCCGTCCAGGAAAAAAGGGGGCTCGCCGGGCACATACTCGAACCGGCAGGGCCATTTCGCCGCGGCCAGACCGGTCCGGACGTCCGACTCGGAAAGGCCCAGCTCCCGGGCCGTCTCCAGCACCGCACAGGCGTTTTCGATCTGGTGCCACCCCAGCAGAGGAAGTGTCACGTCTTCCATGTCCCCATAGGAAAACCGCTGGCCGGACAGGGAGGAAGACAGAAAGCGGATTTTTGTTATGTTAACTAAACGAAGGGGTGCCCCCACTGCTGCGCATCGGGCTTTTATTACGGCCAGCGCCTCCGGCGGCTGGGGGGCGCACACCGCGGGGCAGCCGGGCTTTAGGATGCCCGCCTTTTCCCCGGCGATGGCGGCCAGGGTATCTCCCAGCACCGCTGTATGGTCCAGGCCGATGGGCATGATAACGGAAACGGCAGGCTTTTCGATCACATTGGTGGCGTCCAGGCGGCCTCCCAGGCCCGTCTCCAGCACCACATAGTCACAGCGCTGCTCGGCAAAGTACAAAAACGCCGCAGCGGTCATCTTCTCAAAATAGGAGGGCTCGTCCAGACCCCGACAGGCCGCCCGGACCCGGGCGGTGACAGCGGCAAAGTTGTCAAGATTTATGTCAACTCTATCCACCTTTATCCGCTCCCAGGGACCGGTCAGGTCCGGAGAGGTATAGAGCCCGGTCCGGTATCCGGCGGCGCGCAGGACGGCGGCGATCATGGCGGCGCAGGAGCCCTTGCCGTTGGTGCCGGCGATGTGCACGCACCGCAGACCCCGCTGGGGGTCGCCCAGCCGGGCGCACAGCGCCTCCATCACCTCCAGGCCGGGGGCGTGGGTATACTTGGGCGTGCCGGTATAGAATTGGAGAAAATCCGTGTCCATGGGAACAGTATACCATGTTTGCGGTCCAGGGAAAAGACATTTCCCGCCGTTGACTTTACTCAAAATATGGGATAGAGTATAGCAAGCATTGGTGATTACGGAGGGATGCAGATGCACGACGAATTGACGGCGGTGGATATCCGCAAGATGCAGGAGGAGATAGACTACCGGGAGACGGAGCTGCGCCCGAAGCTCATCGAGGATGTACAGACCGCCCGGGCCTTTGGGGACCTGTCGGAGAACTTTGAGTACAAGGCGGCCAAGCAGGCCAAAAACAAAAACGAGAGCCGCATCCGCTACCTGAAGCGGATGATCGCCTCGGCGGTGATCATTGAGGACAAGTCCAAGGCGGATGAGGCGGGGCTTTTTGATAAGCTCACCCTGTTCATGGAGGACGAGAACGAGGAGGAGGTCATCACCCTGGTGACCACCCTGCGGCAAAATCCTGCCAAGGGCCTTATCAGCAAGGAGTCCCCGGTGGGCCAGGCGGTCCTGGGCCATCGGGTAGGGGACCGGGTGTTCGTGCAGGTGGGGGATCACGGCGGCTACTGGGCCCAGATCCGGGCCATTGAGAAGGGGGCCGACGACGATACGATGGAGATCAGCCCATTTTAAGGAGGAGATACGATGGAGAAGTTCAACACGGATGTGTTCAGCATTTTTGAGGACGACTGGGCCCTGGTGACGGCCGGGACGGAGGGAGCGTACAACACCATGACCATCGGCTGGGGCGGCCTGGGGACCTTGTGGAGCCGGCCCGCGGCCACGGTGTATGTGAAAAAGAACCGCTATACCCATGACTTCATGGAGAAAAATAACTGGTTTACCGTGAGCTTCTTCCCGCCGGAATATAAAAAAGCCCTGGGCATTTTGGGCTCCCGGTCCGGCCGGGACGGGGACAAGGTGGCCGTGGCCGGGCTGACGCCGGTGTACCTGGACGACGCCGTGACCTTCCGGGAGGCCAGCATGACGCTGCTGTGCCGAAAGATGTATGCCCACGACTTTGACGCAGACGCCGTACCTGCCGACGTGAAGGAGGACTATTATGGAACGGAGCCCGTCCACACCATGTATGTGGGCGAGGTCGTGAAGGTGCTGAAATAGTCTGATAGACAGAATTAATAGCAGAAAGATTCCCGGTCGGGAGGTACTACCTCCTGGCCGGGAATCTTTTTATTTATTCAAGGATTTGAAATATACATCCAACAACCGGTATGCTGTTTCCCGCTCCCAAGTAGAGCAGGAGTGCAGCCGAGACAGAATGTCCTCTTCCCGAATAGGTACCGTTTCTTCGTCGGCGGTCAGGATCTCATCCGGCGTGATACACAGAGCTTGGCAAATACGCAGGAACGTCTCAATACGCATGTTTACTGTGCCCCGTTCAATGTCTGCGTAGGTTCGGTCGGACAGCCCTGCCGCGACAGCTGCTTCCAGCTGGGTCATGCCCTTTCGTTTTCGGATGGCTAGCAACTTGTTGCCGATGGTACGGAAATCGAATACTAACATCGTCCTATCCTCCCACGCTGCATCTGTAGGAATTATAGTTCCTGTTTTTCTTGACAAACAGGAACTATAATTGCATAATATCAGGAAGAATAGTTCCTGTTTTGCGTTGCGGAGGTAGATGATAGATGAGAAATGCGGATATATTGCCGCTTCATGACTATATAGTCCCGGAAGAAGAGTCAGAGAGAATACGTATCTGGAAAGTTTGGCTGGCCATTCTGGTGGTGTTTCTCCATTCATATGGTGAGGATAATCTTCTGTTTCGCGATGGAGGAGCCTCCTTTGGTATCCCTCTCTGGCTGGACTGGACAGAATACGCTCTTACACAGGTGGTAACCCGCTGTGCAGTGCCGGGATACTTTTTTATTGCCTCGGTCTTCTTATACAGAAAGTCCTTCACATGGAGGGGGAATATGCGCAAGAAGCTGAAGACGCTTCTTGTTCCTTATCTGATAATCAACACCGTGTGGATCGGAATATACTTTACAGCACAGCATATCAGCTTTCTGAGCAGTTTCTTTTCCAGGCCGGATCAATTTGTTGCCAATTGGACCTGGAGAGAATGGGTGAACGCTTATGTTGGCCTGAAGATGAATCCATTTATTGGACCTCTGTGGTTTGTGCGGGAACTGCTGATTTTTAACGTGCTGGCTTTGGTCTTGAAACGCCTGATTGATGCAGCGCCCAAGGTAATACTGACTGTATTGGCGGCACTTATGCTGCTGTGCATAGAACCGGAAATCCTGCATAGACTGCGGGATGGTCTGGTATTCTTCTGCCTGGGTTATTATTTTGTCAAATATGATATACACTTCTCCGATGTGGACCGGATTCCGGCAGGTCTGTTGTGTGGAGCGTATTTTGTCAGCCTGTCTGTAGACGTAGCCATGCGGGATATGACTTATCAATATCTCCCGCGGATACTCTCTATGGGACTTGGGATGCTGTTCTTTGCTCGCTTTGTCACAAAGATTCAGAGGAATACTTGGAGGAAAAAGCTGCTGTGGTTTTCGGGGTACGGATACTGCATATATCTGTTCCATGAAAATACGCTGTCACTGAGCAGAAAGGTAGCAGCCAGGCTGCTACCTCAGAATACATTGTTTCAGGTGCTGGAGGCGGTAGGGGTACCGCTTGCTGTCATCGCAGTATGTGTAGCGGTCGGCGTGATACTGAAGCGGTATTTGCCAAAGCTGTACGGCGTTTTGACGGGAGGAAGAAAGATATAGTTGGTTAGAAAAATGCCCGCCTGGTGAGAGATATCTCACCAGGCGGATTTTATATCAGCTGGCCTGTGTAGCCCGCTGCGGTGAGCCGGCCATAGGCGGCCCGGACGGCGGGCGGTATCTGCTGGGGTATCTGATACCCCTTCTGGGCGTACAGATCCATCCGCTGGATGTCGCCCACCACGGTCTCGATGACGGTCCTCTCCCCGATGCCCGCCGCGGCGGCGGCCCGGATATGGGCCGGGATGCTTACCTGGGGCGACGTCACAGTGAGCTCCGCCTCCGGCCAATAGACCGCAGCGGCGGCGTATACCCGCCGTTCCATGTATGGCTTGTGCACGGCCAGGACCCGGCGGGCGGGGATGCCTCTTTCCGCCAGCAGGGCCTTGGTGAACAGGAAGTTCTCCGCCGAGTTGGCGGAGCAGGCTTCCAGCAGGATGGCCTCTTCCGGCACGCCCTGGGCCATGGCGATGGCGGCGAAGCGCTCTGCCTCGCTGGTGTGAAAGACCCCTTCCGTGTTCCGGCCCAGTCCGCCGGAGAACACGACCACCGGGACCAGACCCTGCCGCCACAGCTCCGCCGCCCGGACGGGGATCATCTCATCATAACACCCCAGGCCCACCAGCACGTCCGCCGGGCCCGGCGTCATGCCCATGTGCATATAGTCCCACAGGACCTGCAGGTCCCGCATCACGGCGTCTGTCATATCCCTCGGTAGATGTCGCTGCGGAGCAGGGAGGGGTCCTGGGCGGCGATGACCTCGTCCAGCTGGGCGATGATCTTCTCCCGGTCCTCCTTCAGGGTGCCCTTGATGGGCAGATAGTTGGAGGCGTGGTTGGAGGTGTAATGCAGGCCGCTCAGCTCGATCTGCCGGACCAGCTCCCGTATCTCCAGCAGGCTTTCATAGGGGCTCTGGAGCTTGAGCTCCCCCCGCTGGACCTCGTCATAGAGGGGCGTGCCCTCGATGGCCATGAGTGTCATGGAGGACAGGTGTTTGGGACGCATCTCGTTGACCATTTTGGCAGTGAGAGCGGCGTTGCGCTCCAGGGCGTCTCTGCCCGCGCCCTCCAGGCCGGTGATGACGATGGCCCAGAGGTCGAAGCCGGCCGCCACGAGGTTCTGCCCCGCCTGGAGCATGCCGTCCGCGCCCACGCCCTTTTTTACATGGCGCAGCAGGGCGTCGTCCCCGGTCTCCACCCCCAGATATGCCCGCTGCAGGCCGGCCTGGCGGATGGTGCGCAGCTCCTCCGGCGTCTTGCGCAGGGTGGACTGAGGCCCGGCGTAGGTGGTGACCCGCCGCAGGTTGGGAAAGGCGGCGTACAGGGCCTTCAGGACGGTGAGCAGGTAGTCCATGGGCAGGTTGATGGCGTCCCCGTCGCAGAGAAACACGGTCTCGGTGTTCTTGTAAAACGTGGCGGTGGCCATCTGAATGTCCTCCAGCACGTCTTCCAGGGGCCGGACATGGTAGCGCTTGGCCTTGTACATGTCGCAGAACGTGCAGGTGTTGTTGGAGCAGCCCACGGTGCATTGGAGCAGATAGCTCTTCCACTCCCCGGGCGGGCGGTAGATGTCGCCTTCATAACGCATGGTATAACCTCCTGGGTTTTGGGAAATCTAGTAGTGAGTTTCTGGTGAGGTGATGGATTTGACCACACAGATCACGGCGGTCTTTGACGACCGGGACGGGGCGGACCTGGCCCTGATGCGCCTTCGCCGCAACGGCATCGAGTACTCCATTGCGGAGATGCGGGCGCCGGACCGGAAGGCCAGGAACGATATGCCCCTTTTGAACATGAGCCCCTCCTATGGTCTCACGGCCACAGACGGCGTGCTGCCGGGAGAGGTGTACGCGGCGGTGCTCCATTCCCGGGCGGTGATGGAGCGGACCAGCGCCGCCGCGGGGCAGGCACGGCTGACGCTCAATGTGCGCGCCGACCAGGTCCTCCGGGCCCGGGAGATCATCGCCACGGTGAAGGGGCGCATTTTATAAAAAGTTCCCGATTGGCCCCCTTGTGCAAAGGGGGCTGTCAGCGCCTTTGGCGCTGACTGGGGGATTGTTGCTAAGCCCGGGAACAACCCCTCCGCCTCGCATTCGCTCGGCACCTCCCCTTGCACAGGGGAGGCTTTCGAATCGCTACACACCGCCGAAAATCATATCCAACTTTATTTGCCGCTCCGGCGGCAAATCCTGCGAGGCTCAATCGCCGCCCTTGATCAGGTCCCAGTATTTTTTGGCGGCCTGCTCGGTCTTGTTGTCGCCGTATTCGTAGTAATGGGCGTCCCTGAGACTGTCGGGCAGGTACTGCTGGGCCACCCAGCGGTTGGGGAAGTTGTGGGGATAGAGATAGCCCTGCTCCCGCTCAAAGCCCGTGCCGTCGGCGTGGACGTTTTGAAGCTGGCGGGGGATGGGCCCGGCCTTGCCCGCCTTCACGTCGGCGATGGCCGCGTCGATGGCAAGGCACCCGGTGTTGGATTTGGGGCAGGTGGCCAGGAATATGACCGCCTCGGCCAGGGGCAGCCGGGCCTCCGGAAGGCCCAGCTGGAGGGCGGAATCCACGCATGCCTTCACGATGGGTACCGCCATGGGATAGGCCAGGCCGATGTCCTCGCTGGCGGAGCACAATATCCGCCGGCAGGCCCCCAGAAGGTCCCCGGTCTCCAGGAACCGGGCCAGATAGTGCAGCGCCGCGTCCGGGTCCGAGCCACGCATGGATTTCATCAGGGCGGAGAGGATGTCAAAGTGCTCATCTCCGTCCCGGTCGTAGCGCATGGCGCTGCGCTGGGTGACCGCCCGGGCGTCGGCCAGGGTGAAGACCATGCCGTCCTTGCCCACATGGGCGGTGGAGTAGAGCAGTTCCAACGTGTTCAGGCTCTTCCTCACGTCCCCGCCGCAGGCGGAGGCGATGTAGTCCAGCAGTCCTTCCTCCGCCGTGACCGTCATGCCGTCCCGCTCCTGCAAAAGCCGCAGCACCCGCTCCATGGCCCTTTTCACGTCCCCGGGCTCCAGCTGCCGGAACTCGAAGACCGTGCTCCGGGAGAGGATGGCGTTGAACACGCAGAAATAGGGGTTCTCCGTGGTGGAGGCGATCAGGGTGATCTTGCCGTTCTCGATGAATTCCAGCAGGGACTGCTGCTGCTTTTTGTTGAAGTACTGTATCTCGTCCAGGTACAGCAGCACGCCCTCCGGGGCCAGGAAGGTGTCCAGCTCCTCGATGATGGCCTTGATGTCCGCGAGACCCGCAGTGGTGGCGTTCAGCCGGCGCAGAGGCCGGTTGGTGCGCTGGGCGATGATGCGGGCCACGGTGGTCTTGCCGGTGCCGGAGGGGCCATAGAAGATCATGCAGGGGATGTGACCGCTCTCCGCGATGCGGCGCAGCATCCCATCCTCCCCCAGAATGTGCTCCTGGCCGACCACATCGGACAGCTCCTGGGGCCGGAATTCATCTGCCAAGGGACGGTACATACAGTCAAGTCCTTTTCGGTAAGATATACAAATTATAATGAAACCACTTGGAATTTGCAACAGGGCGTGATAAGATTTTGCCCAGAGTAAGAAAAGGTGGGATGTATTATGCGCACGCCGGAACAGGTAGAGCATATCGTGAGTGCCCTGGCATCGGAGTATCCCCTGGCGGACTGCACGCTGGACTATCACGAGGCGTGGCAGCTTTTGGTGCAGGTGCGCCTGGCGGCCCAGTGCACGGACGAGCGGGTGAATATGATCTCCCCGGCGCTGTTTGCCCGGTTCCCCGACCCGGAGACCATGGCAGCGGCGGAGCCGGAGGATGTGGAGCCCTATATCCGCTCCTGCGGGTTTTACCACGGCAAGGCCCGGGACATCGTGGGGGCGGCCAGGATGCTGGTGAACGACTTCGGCGGCGTGGTGCCGGACAACATGGAGGACCTTTTGAAGCTCCCCGGCGTGGGGCGCAAGAGCGCCAACCTCATCCTGGGGGACGTGTACCACAAGCCCGGCAGCGTGGTGGTGGACACCCACTGCATCCGCCTTTCCAACCGGATGGGGCTGGTGGACGGCATGAAGGACCCGCCCAAGATCGAGACGGCGCTGCGGGCCATCCTGCCCCCGGAGGGCTGCTCGGATTTCTGCCACCGGATCGTGTATCACGGCCGGGCGGTGTGTTCGGCCCGGGCCCCGAGATGCGAAGACTGCTGCGTCAAACAGTGGTGCCAGACCTATGAAAGGGAGCAAAGTACATAACAATGTTTTACACCTTTGACGGCATTGAGAACGCCCGGGACCTGGGGGGACTGACCCGGTCCGACGGGGCGAGGATAAAGGGCGGCGTGCTGCTCCGTACGGGCCACCTGGGGAATGCCTCGGCCCAGGATCTCCGCCGGCTGGAGGAGATGGGCGTGGGCCTGGTCATCGACATGCGGGACAGGCACGAGCGGGAGCACAGTCCCGACAAGACCGTCCCCGGGGCCCGGAACGTGTGGTGTCCCCCGGTCCCGGACCTGCAGGCGGTCATCCCCATCAAGAGCACGGTGCCCCGGGAGGTCCGGGAGGTGTTCCACGAGTTTTACCGGCTTCTGAGTCTGCACCCGGTGGCCATGGAGGCGTATACGTCTTTCTTCCGGGAGCTGCTGTCTTCGGAGGGAAGACCGGTGCTGTGGCACTGCACCCAGGGGAAGGACCGGACCGGCGTGGGGACCATGCTGCTTCTCAGCGCGCTGGGTTTCGACCAGCAGACGGCCATAGAGGAATATCTGCTCACCAACCAGTTCGCCGGGACCCAGCTGGAGGCCATGCGCCTGGCCCGGGCCACCGAGGAGGAGCTGGCGCTCATGGGCGAGGTCTTCCCGGTGTTCGAGCGCAACGCGCAGTACTATTTTGACTGCATCGGCATCGAGTACGGCACCGTGGACAACTACCTGGAGCTGGTGCTGGGCGTCGGCCCGGCGGAGCGGGCCAAACTGGAAGAATACTATCTGGAGTAAAAAAGAGCGAAGCCCGGTCAGGGCGAGCCGCGCGTGAAGTCAAAAGCCGTAGGAAGTCAGGCTTTTGACTTCCTGCCGGCGGAATTCACTTCCGTCGAGCAGTATAAATGACTTAGGAAAGAGGAATCCATGTATGTATATCAAACCATTCAAAGTAGAGGAATGGATGAACGCCTGGGAGGATGGCGCCCGATACAACATCGCGGAGACCTGCGTGGACTCCGTGAGCCTGGAGGAGCTGTTCACCCTCACCGGCCAGGACCCGGCGGCCTTTTGGGCCGGCATCGGCAAGCGCCGGCTGACCTATGGTGCCATCCAGGGGGACCCGGTGTTCGTGCAGGGGGTCTGCGGGCTCTATAAGACCCTGGGACCGGAGCACATCGTGCCCACCCACGGGGCCGCCGGGGCCAACCACCACATATTCTGCTCCCTGATAGAGCCCGGGGACCGGGTGGTCAGCGTGAGCCCCACCTATCAGCAGCTCTATTCCATCCCTGAGAGCCTGGGGGCGGACGTGAAGATCCTGCGCCTTCGGAGAGAAAACGGTTATCTGCCGGACCTGGACGAGCTCAGACGTCTGGCCGTGCCGGGCACAAAGCTCATCTGCATCAACAATCCCAACAACCCCACCGGGGCCCTGATGGACGAGACGGTCCTGGGGACCATCGCGGACATCGCGGAGAGGGCGGGGGCCTATGTGCTCTCGGACGAGGTGTACCGGCACCTGACCCAGGAGGACGGGTGGAGCCCCTCCATGGCGGACATCTATGATAAGGGCATCTCCGTGGGCAGCATGTCGAAGGTGTTCTCCCTGGCGGGCCTGCGGCTGGGCTGGATCGCCTGCCGGGATAAGGCCGCCGTGGATGCCTTCTGGTCCCACCGGGACTATGACCACATCAGCTGCGGCATGCTGGATGAGGCCCTGGCGGGCCTTGCCCTGGGCCATAAGGACGCGGTCCTGGCCCGGAGCCGGGGCATCGTCCGGGACAATCTGGAGGTGCTGGACCGGTGGGTCCGGGACGAGCCCCATGCGTCCTACGTCAAACCACAGGCCGGGACCACGGCGCTGGTGCACTATGATCTCGACCTGCCCTCCTATGAACTGTGCGAGCGGATGTATCACGAGACCGGGGCGTTCGTGACGCCCGGGGACTGCTTTGACGAGCCCCGGTGCATGCGCATCGGCTATGCCAGCAGCCGGGACACCCTGCGGGCGGGCCTAGCCGCCATGAGCGCGTTTTTCCGGACACTGGAAGAGGAGGGGACAGCGTCATGCCGGAACTGAGCCATCGCGTCAGCACGTTCACTGAGTCGGTCATCCGCCGGATGACCCGCATCAGCGACGAGTATGGGGCCATCAACCTTTCTCAGGGCTTCCCCGACTTCGACCCGCCCCGGGAGATGCTGGACCGGCTGGCCCGGGTGGCCTATGAGGGCCCCCATCAGTACTCCGTCACCTTCGGGGCCCGGAACCTCCGGGAGGCGCTGGCGGCGAAGCAAAGCCGGGCCTTTGGCCGGCCCGTGGACCCGGATACGGAGATCGTGGTGACCTGCGGCAGCACCGAGGCCATGATGTGCGCCATGATGACCGTATGCAACCCCGGGGACAAGGTGCTGGTGTTCTCGCCCTTTTACGAAAATTACGGCGCGGACGCGATCCTGTCCGGCGCGGAGCCCATCTATATCCCCCTGATCCCGCCGGATTACGGCTTTGACCTGGCCGCGGTGGAGCGGGGGTTCCAGGCGGGGGCCAGGGCCATCATCCTCTGCAACCCCTCCAATCCCTGCGGCAAGGTGTTCACCCGGGAGGAACTCACCGCCATCGGGGCGCTGGCGCGGAAGTATGACGCCTTTGCCATCACCGACGAGGTATATGAGCACCTGGTCTACGCCCCGGCTGTGCATGTGTGCATGGCGTCCCTGCCGGGGATGTGGGAGCACACCATCACCTGCAACTCCCTGTCCAAGACCTTCTCCGCCACAGGCTGGCGGCTGGGGTATATCACCGCCCCGGCGGCGGTGATCGAAGGGGCCCGGAAGGTCCATGACTTTCTCACGGTGGGGGCCGCGGCGCCTCTGCAGGAGGCGGCAGTGGCGGCGCTGAGCCTGCCGGAGCACTATTATACGGGCCTCAACGCCCTGTACACCGAAAAGCGGAACTACTTCCTGGCCGGCCTGGACCGGGCGGGGCTGAAGCACAACACGCCCCAGGGGACCTATTTCGTGCTGGTGGACATCCAGGACTTTTTGGACAAGCCCCGGTTTGCGGGCTGGACGGACACCCAGTTCTGCGAGTGGATGATAAGAGAAGTGGGCGTGGCCGCGGTGCCCGGGTCCAGCTTTTTCCGGGAGCCGGTAAATCACCTCATCCGCCTGCACTTTGCCAGGCGGAAGGAGACCCTGGACGAGGCACTGGAACGCCTGGCCCGGCTGCGGGCGCTGGCAGACTGAGGGGAGAGGGGAAGGACAGATGGATACCAGAGACGCGTATTTCAGAGAAAAGATCATCGAGTCCGGCCAGTGGCTGACGGCCCGGGGCATGGTGGGTACCTTTGAGGGGAACATCTCCGCCCTGGACCGGGAGCGCGGGAGACTCTATATCACCCCCTCCGGCCGGGCGAAGGACACCCTGACGCCGGAGATGGTGGTGGTCACAGACCCTGAGGGGAATGAGCTGGTCCGGAAGGAGGGGCTGAAGGCGTCCTCGGAGATCGTTATGCACGCGAGGATGTACGCCATGCGGCCGGATGTGAACGCCTGCGTCCACTGCCACGCGCCCTTTTCCACGGCGTTCGCCCTGAACCACACCCCCATCCGCACGGACGCCATGGCGGAGCTGCGGGTAATGTACGGCGGGGAGGTGCCGGTGCTGCCCTACGGGGAGCCGGGCACAGAGCATCTGGTGGACGGCTATGGGGAGCACCGGGACAAAAACGTAGTGCTGCTGGCCAACCATGGCATGCTGGCCCTGGGCAAGGACCTGGATGAGGCGTGCGGACGGACGGCCACCGTGGAGGCGGCGGCCAAGATCCTGTTCATCAGCCGGCTCATGGGCAGGAACGTGCCCATCCCGCCGGAGGAACTGGAAAAACTGGATAAGATCGCGGAACGGATGGCGGCGGAACGCCCCCGCTGACCGGACGGAGCGGGAAGACCGGACCGCGGCCGGATGGAGGATGTGCCATGAAACACAAACTGACCCTTGCGGAGACCGTATCGGTAGCCAGTATGCTCTTCGGGCTGTTCTTCGGCGCGGGGAATCTGATCTTCCCCGCCTATATGGGGCAGGCGGCGGGAGCGCATGTATCCCAGGCGCTGGGCGGGTTTCTTGTCACCGGCGTGGGGCTGCCGCTGCTGGCGGTGGCGGCGCTGGGGATGAGCCGGGCGGACGGCCTGCTGACCTTGAGCGGCCACGTGGGCCGGGGCTATGGGTACGCCTTCACCTGCGCGCTCTACCTGACCATCGGGCCGTTTTTTGCCCCCGATGCTTCACCGTCCCCTTTGAGGCGGCCATCGTGCCGGTCCTGCCGGAGAGCGTCCCGCCCCGGACCGCGCTGCTGGTATTCTCCCTCGTGTTTTTCGCGGTGCTGTTGTGGTTTTCGCTTAGGCCGGGGAAGATCCTGACCTGGATCGGCAAAATGCTCACGCCGCTGTTTCTGATCTCCTTTTTCGCCGTGATGATCTTTGCCCTGGTGCGGCCCATGGGCAGCGCCGCCCAGGTGGCCCCTGCGGCGGATTACGCTTCCGCGCCCTTTGCCAAGGGCTTTTTGGAGGGGTATAACACCATGGACGCCCTGGCGGGCCTGGCCTTTGGCATCGTGGTGGTGAATGTGATCCGCTCGCTTGGGGTGGAGGCGCCCCGGGACGTTGCCGTGTGCACGGTCAAGGCCGGCTTTTTCGCCTGCCTTCTCATGGCGGTCATCTATGCCATGACGGCCCTGGCGGGGGCCAGGAGCCGGGCGATGCTGCCCCTGGCGGACAACGGGGGCGCGGCGCTGATGGACATCGTCCGCTACTAT
The DNA here is from genome assembly GCA_947632005.1 of uncultured Oscillospiraceae bacterium. Lineage (GTDB taxonomy): Bacteria > Bacillota > Clostridia > Oscillospirales > Oscillospiraceae > CAJOIG01. Next base: position 78,983 of record CANRNU010000004.1, read on the forward strand.
TTCCCCGGTGTGGGCTCCTATCTCTTTGCGGCGATGATCTGCTTTGCCTGCATCAAGACCGCCATCGGTCTTGTCACCAGCTGCAGCGAGGCGTTTGAGCAGATGTTTCCCCGGGCGCTCAGCTATCGGAAATGGGCGGTGGTATTCAGCCTGGTCTCCGCCGGCATCGCGAATGTCGGCCTGTCGGGCATCATCCAGATATCCCTGCCTGTGCTGATGATGCTCTATCCCCTGGCCATGGCCCTGATCCTGCTCTCCCTGACGAAGCGGCCCCTGCCGGTGGGCAGGACCGGCTGTCGGATCGTCACGGGCGTGACGCTGGTCTGCGCCCTGGGCGATCTCATCGCCGCGCTGCCGGCCAGCGCAAAGGAGCGGCTGGGCCTGGATTGGGTACAGGGCCTGTACGCCCGTGTCCTGCCCCTGTATGGCATGGGCCTGGGCTGGCTGATACCGGTGGCGGCGGCGTTCGTTTTTGCCGTGATCCTGCACCGCGTGCGCAGGGCGTGACGGCGGGACAGCAGCAAACAGACAACGGCCCCGGAACTCTCTCGGAGAGTTCCGGGGCCGGTCGTTGTTTCGGACAGGTTTTCAGTTGTGGGCCTTGCCCAGGTATGCCTCCTTGATGCGCTCGTCCGCCAAGAGCTCGGCGCCGGTGCCGGTCATGGTGATGCGGCCGGTCTCCAGCACATAGGCGGTGTGAGCCGCCTGCAGGGCCATGTTGGCGTTCTGCTCCACCAGCAGGATGGTGACGCCCTGCTCGTTGATGCGGCGGATGATGTCGAAGATGCCCTTCACCACGATGGGGGCCAGGCCCAGACTGGGCTCATCCATCATCATCAGCTTGGGCTTGGCCATCAGCGCCCGGCCCACGGCCAGCATCTGCTGCTCGCCGCCGGACAGCGTGCCGCCCAGCTGCCACTCCCGCTCCTTCAGGCGGGGGAACAGGTCATAGACCATCTCATAGTCGGCGGAGAGGTCGTCCTTGCGCAGGTACGCGCCCATGCGCAGATTTTCCTTCACCGTCATGTCCGGGAAGATGCGCCGGCCCTCCGGGGCCATGGTGATGCCCCTTTTCACGATGGAGGTGGGGTCCAGGCCGGTGATGTTCTCCCCGGCGAAGGTGACAAAACCGCCGCGGGCCTTCACCAGGCCGGAGATGGTGCGCAGAGTGGTGGACTTGCCGGCGCCGTTGGCGCCGATCAGAGTCACGATCTGGCCCTCCTCCACCGTGAGGCTGATGCCCTTGACGGCCTCGATGCCGCCGTAGTTGACCTTCAGGCCCTGGATGTTCAGAAGCTCACTCATTCCTCGCTCACCCCCAGATAGGCGTCGATGACCCGTTTGTTGTTCTGGATGTCCTGGGGGACACCCTGGGCGATCTCGCTGCCGAAGTCGATGACGTAGATGTAGTCGGAGATGCGCATGACCAGGTCCATGTGGTGCTCGATGAGGAATACGGTCAGGTCATACTCGTCCCGTATCTGCTGGATGAACGCCGCCAGCTCCTGGGTCTCCTGGGGGTTCATGCCTGCCGCCGGCTCGTCCAGCAGCAGCAGCTTGGGGCTGGTGGCCAGGGCCCGGGCGATCTCCAGCCGCCGCTGCAGGCCGTAGGGCAGGCTGGTGGCCAGCTCGTCCCGATACTGCAAAAGGTCCTGCTCCGCCAGCAGCGCCTCGGTCTCGTCCCGCATGCGCTTTTCCTCCCTGGCGTTGGCCCGGAAGGTGGCGGAGAACACGTTCTGCTTGGCCCGCATATGCTTGGCGGTGAGCACGTTGTCGAACACGGTCATGCTCTTCCACAGCCGGATGTTCTGGAAGGTCCGGGCGATGCCCAGCTCGGTGATCTTGTCGGGGGTGGGGGAGATGGCCGGGTCGTGGATATACATGTCCGCGTGCTCGCCCTGATAGAGCTTTTTCATCTTGCCCCGGGGGTGGTTGCGGACCATGGGCAGGCCGCAGAATTCCACCAGGCCGTTGGTGGGCTCATACACGCCGGTGATGCAGTTGAAGGCGGTGGTCTTGCCGGCGCCGTTGGGGCCGATGAGGGCGATGATCTTGCCGTCGGGCACGTCCAGGGACAGGTTGTTCACGGCCATGACGCCGCCGAACTGCATGGTGACGTTCTCCACATGCAGGACGATGTCGGTCTTGCTCACTGGTCGCCGCCTCCTTTCGCCGCGGCCTGGGCCGGGTCTTTCTTTTTGAATCTCCGTACGAGCCCGGCGAAGGACAGCTCCTTGTCCCCCATGATGCCCCGGGAGAAGAACAGCACGATGATCATGATGAGCACCGAGAAGACGACCTTCCGGAAGCCGTCCCGGAAGAAGGGGACGGAGATGCCGAACACGCTGCCGCTGTCCAAAAACCGCAGCCACCACTCGTTGCAGGCGATGTACAGGAACGAGGCGATGCAGCTGCCGGACACGGAGCCGATGCCCCCGATGACCACGATGAGCAGGATCTCATAGGTCATGGCCGTCTTGAAGGTGGATGCCTGGATGGTGGTCTGGTACATGGCCAGCAGGGCCCCGCCCACGCCGGCAAAGAAGCTGGAGATGACGAAGGAGAGCATCTTGTGCTTGAACAGGCTGATGCCCATGGCCTCAGCGGCCACCTCGTCGTCCCGGACGGCCTTGAAGGCCCGGCCGTAGGAGGAGTTGATGAGCAGCACGATCAGTCCGATGGAGATCATGGCGATCAGGAAGGGGAACACCGTGGATAGCTTAACGCTGCCGATGCAGATGTCGGAGAAGCTGGTGTATTTGCGCAGCAGGTTGGAACCGTTGGTGACAGGTCCCAGGTTGTTCCACTGGAAGATGGCCCGGATGATCTCCGCAAAGCCCAGGGTGGCGATGGCCAGATAGTCGCTCTTCAGCCGCAGCACCGGGATGCCGATGAGGGCGGCAAAACCGGCGGCCACCAGGCCCGCCAGGATGATGCAGAGGATGGAGCCCACGAACGCGCCCCCGTTCTCGCCCAGCACATGGCCCAGGGCCTCCGGGATGGAGAAGCGGATGGCACCCCCGTCGAAGTACTGATACACGGCGGCGTGCTGGTCTGCGGGGATGGAGAAGATGGCGTAGGTATACGCCCCCACCAGCAGGAAGCCCGCCTGCCCCAGGGAGAACAGGCCGGTGAAGCCGTTCAGAAGATTCATGCTCACGCAGATGAGGGAGTAGATGGCGCCCTTTTTCAGCACCGGGATGAGCATCAGGGTAAAGGAGTTCGCGGGCAGGACGTTGTCCAGCAGGAACAGGAATATGTACAGCACCGCGATCAGGCATACCGCGATGATGCCGCCGGTCTTTTTGGCGGGGTCTTTTCTCAATGTCTTTTCCATGATGACCCTCCTCAGACCTTGTCCGTGGCCTTCTCGCCAAAGATGCCGGTGGGCTTGACGAGGAGGACGATGATGAGCAGAACGAATGTGAAGGCGTCGGAGAAGATGGTCCAGTTGGAGCCCAGACCCTTGATGATGTTCTCACAGATGCCGATGATGAACGCGCCGATGACGGCCCCGGGAATGGAGCCGATGCCTCCGAACACCGCCGCCACGAAGGCTTTCAGCCCCGGCATGGCGCCGGAGGTGGGGATGACGGAGGGATAGTTGGTGAAGTACAGCAGCGACCCCACCGCCGCAAGACCGCAGCCGATGACGAAGGTCATGGAGATGACGGAATTGATCTTGATGCCCATGAGCTGGCTGGTCTCAAAATCCTTGGACACCGCCCGCATGGCCATGCCGATCTTGGTCTTTTGGATGAAGAGCACCAGCGCGAACACCAGCACCACCGTCAGGATGGGGGTCACGATGGTGACCATCTTGGTGGTGGCCCCGCCGATGGTGACGGAGTTGGAAAGCCACGGGATGGTGGGATAGACCTTCGCCAATCCGCCGGTGAAGTACAGCGCGCAGTTTTGCAGCAGGTAGCTCACACCGATGGCGGAGATCATGACGGACATGCGGGGGGCCGAGCGCAGGGGCTTGTAGGCCACCCGCTCGATGGTGAAGCCCAGCAGGACCGTAACGGCGATCACCAGGGGGATGGACAGGTACATGGGCATGGACGCGCTGGCGTATACCATCACGAGGCCGGCCACCATGAACACATCGCCGTGGGCGAAGTTGATCAGCCGCAGGATGCCGTACACCATGGTGTAGCCGATGGCGATCAGGGCGTACTGCCCGCCCACGGAGATGCCCGTCAGCAGATATGGCAGGTTTGCCTGAACAAAGTTGGACATAGAGGAGTTCCTCCGAATCAAAGAATGAGAGCGCATAAAACCGTCTCCCAAGGCGCGGCGGGAGACGCTTTTATGCGCTCTTGGACTGGTCGTGTCCCCGGCAAGCGGGAGCGCCGAAGCGCTCCCGCCGTCGGATGCGATATCAGAAATGCAGGTTTATTCCGCTTCGGATTCCGCAACGGTCTGCTCGGCCACGAAGTCCCAAACACCGGTCTCCGCGTTGGCCTGCTTGATGAAGGCGGAGTCGCGGATGGCGTCGCCCACCTCGTCAAAGGCGATGGCGCCGGACACGCCGGTGTAGGTGGTGGAGGGCAGGGCGGCCATGATGTCGGCGGGGTCGGCGGAGCCGGCATTCTTGATGGCCTCCAGAGCGGTGAAGTAGGAGTCATAGCCCATGACGGACACGGCCGCGATCATGTCGTTGCCGCCGTTGTTGGCCAGAGCGTTGGAGTCGCTGTTCAGATACTCCTTGAAGCCTTCCTCGAAGTCGGGGTCGCCGCCCTCGGCGTAGAAGGTGGTGCAGTAGACCTGCAGGTCAGTGCCCTGCACGGCAGCCATGACCACGTTGGAGTCCCAGGTGTCAGGGGCGGTGATGGGCACGTCGATGCCCTGAGAGGCGGCCTGCTCCACGATGAGCTGCGCGTAGCTGATGGAGGTGGGGGCGAAGATGACGTCGGCGTCCTCATTCTTGGCGTTGGTCAGGTAGGAGGTGAAGTCGGAGTTGCCCTCGGGGAAGGACTCGGTGACGACCTCCATGCCCAGAGCCTCGGCGGCCTGGGTATAGTAGTTGATCAGGCCCTGGTCATAGTCGTTGCCCAGCTGGCCCAGGCAGTAGGCCTTGGAAGCGCCCAGCTCGTCGTGGGCGAAGTTGGCCTGAACGGTGCCCTGGAAGGGATCCAGGAAGCAGATGCGGAAGTAGTGCTCGTTGCCCTCGGTGACCTGGGGGTTGGTGCAGGTGACGCCGATGACGGGGATGCCCGCGTCGCCGAAGGTGTCAGAACCGGCAATGGCCACGGCGGAGCCGTAGGTGCCCAGCACCACAGAGGAGCCGGCGGCCACCAGCTGGGTGGCGGCGGAGACGGCCTTGTCGGTGGAGGACTCGTTGTCCACGATCTCCAGCTCCACGTTGTAGGTCTTGCCGTCCACCTCCACGGTGGGGGCTACGGAGTTGGCGTACTGGATGCCCAGAGCCTCCTGCTTGCCGCCGGCGCCGTTGTCGCCGGACAGGGGCTCGAACACGCCGATGGTGATGGTGTCGCCAGCGGCGGCCTCTTCCTCGGCAGGGGCTTCTTCCTCAGCGGCTTCCTCTTCCTCGGCGGGAGCCTCTTCCTCAGCGGCTTCCTCTTCCTCAGCGGGAGCTTCTTCCTCGGCAGCGGCTTCCTCTTCGGCGGGAGCTTCTTCTTCGGTGGCTTCCTCAGCGGGAGCCTCTTCCTCCGGCTTGGTGCCGCCGCAGGCCGCCAGGCTCAGGATCATGACCAGAGCCAGCAAAAGCGCAAGATACTTTTTCATGTTGTCCTCCTGTAATGTTGGTTTATATGTCCATGATATACGGACATATGTTTACTGCATACGTATTTTAACATTCCTTCTCTTATATTACAATAGGCGTAAATGCCCATAATCCCCGAAAATATCTCCCAGGGATTGGGCATTCAGTACAATAAATGATTAAATTTTTTCAGGCAGGCGTATATGTGGGGCGGTCAGGGGAGTGGTGATTGACAAACCGGGAGGGTTTTTATAAAATCTTTGAGAGAGACGGCAGGCGGCGCGGGACGCGGACCTGCGATGTGGGAGGTGCTTTCGCATGACGGGGACAGAGCTTCTCCGCCCGGTGCAGGAGCTGTATGAGGCGTACATGGCCGAGACGGCCCAGCTGGAGCGGGACAAGAAGCTGGGAGACGGGTATATGGGCCTGAAGCCGGGCCCGAAGGACGCCCCCTGCCATGGGCAGTTCGCAAAGGATCTGGAGCGGCTGCTGGGGGAGCTGCTGGCGACGGAGCCGGACCCCGCCGGGACACGGGCGCTGCTGGAGTATATCTACCGGGCGCCCCAGACGCTCCGGGCCCCGGAGACGGCGCGATGGATGTTCCAGGCGGTCCATGGTCTGACCGTGCCGCTGATCGGGCGGCTGGCGCCGGCGGACGCCCGGGCGCTGCGGGAGGAGTATGTGAAGCGGTACAAGCGCTGGGACCGGCTCCCGGCACAGAAAAAGGCCCTCGCTGCATTGGACCGGGCCTGCAAGGAATAGGAGAAGGAAAAAACGCCTGTGGCAGATCGTTCTGCCGCAGGCGTTTTGCTTGTGGTCGTACGGGCGGGGACGTCACTTCCGGGCCAGGTATTTGCGCATGTCCAGAGAGCAGGCCGCCAGGATGATGCCGCCTTTGATGATGAACTGCAGGTTGGGGTTGATGCCCAGCATGTTCAGGGCCACGAAGATGATGCGCAGCACGAACACGCCCACCACGATACCGCCGATGTTGCCGGTGCCGCCGACGAAGGACACGCCGCCAATGACGCAGGCTGCGATGGCGTCACATTCGTTGTTCAGACCAGTGGACGCGGTGATGGAGCCCAGCCGGGCCGCCTCCACAAAACCGGCGAAGCCATAGAGAGCGCCGGCCAGGGTGTGGACCATCACGGTGGTCTTGAACACGTTGACGCCGGAGACGCGGGCGGCTTCCGGGTTGGAGCCCACGGCAAACATGTTCTTGCCGAAGGTGGTCTTATTCCAGACGAACCACATCACCATCACCAGCACGAAGGCGTAGACCACATACCACGGGATGGAGACGTTCTTGGAGGCGATCTTGATCACCGGGCCGGAGACCACATCCTTGAATTCCTGGGCCACGTTGCTGATGGGGCC
>CANRNU010000005.1 GCA_947632005.1 uncultured Oscillospiraceae bacterium
CCCCGACCTGCTGATTACAAATCAGCTGCTCTACCAACTGAGCTATACCAGCCAATCTTCCCAGCCGTTGAACTATACCACACTTCTCCCGTCTTGTCAACGATAAAATGCGTTCCCGGCCAAAAATCCTCTCCCCTCTGGTCATCTCCCCGGGCATAGGACGGCCCCGGGGCGGCATAGGATGCAAAAGCGCAACTTTTGGGGGGAATCATATGACAGAGCATCCATCCATTCGCCGGGCCTATGGGACGGCGGCAGCCCGCGACCCGGGCGAGACCGGTTTTTTGCAGGCCCTGGAGACACTGTACGACAGCCTCCCGGCCTGTCTGGAGGAGCAGCCGCAATACGGCGCAGCGGGACTGCTGGAGCGGCTGGGAGAGCCGGAGCGGTCCGCCTCCTTTTCCATCTGCTGGACGGACAGCCGCGGCCAGCCCCGCCAGGCCCGGGGTTTTTTCGTCCAATACAGCACCGCCCTGGGCCCATGCCGGGGCGGCCTTCTATTCCGCCCGGGGCTGGACATGGCCGCCGTCAAGGCCCTGGCCCTGGAGACCGCGTTGGAGAACAGCCTGGCCGGTCTCCCGCTGGGCGGCGGGTCCTGTGGCGCGGATACGGTCCCCGCCGGATGGGACAGCGGCGAGAGCCTTCGTTTCTGCCAAAGCTTCATGGAGGGGCTGTTCCCCCTTCTCCCCCGGCCATTCCGCCCGTCAGACTGGTCCGGACTGGTCCCCAGGCGGGAGCTGGACTATCTCGCCGGGCAATATGAGCGGCTGGCCGCTCTCACAGCCGCTCCCTCCGGGCCGTTCACCCCGGAGGATGGGCCGCTCATGCCCCGCTGGCAAGCGGTGGGCCACGGACTTTGCATGTTCGCGGAGCTGGCCTTCCGGCGCACAGGGCTGCCTGGACTGCAGGGCCAATCCGTACTGATCTCCGGCCGGGACGGCCCTGCCCCCTGGGCCGGAGAGCGGGCGGCCCGGATGGGCGCCAGGGTGATCGCCCTGGGCGACGCGTCCGGCTGCCTGTATGCCCGGGACGGCCTCCCCTTATCCATCCTGCGGCGCATGTCTGCCCAGCCGGGACTGCCCCTGCTGCTATGGGCCATCCGGGCGCCGGGGGTAGAGTACCGGCCCGGCCCCGGGCTGTGGGACATCCCGGCGGACGCGGTGTTCCTGTGCGACGGCCATGGCCGGCTGGACAAAGACGACGCCCGGCAGATGCTCTCCCACCGGCCTGCCGGCGTCTTCGAGGGGCTGCCCAGGGTCTGCACCGCCCTGGCCGCCAAGACCCTCTCCGCCGGCGACACGCTGTACAGCCCCGCCATCGCCTCCGGGGCGGGCGGCGCCCTCATGGTCTTAGGGCGCCACAGCTCCGCCATCGACCCATGGACCGCCGCCCGACAGCTCCGGGCCGCGATGGAGGCCATTTTCGAGACCGCCTGGGCAGAGAGCAGCCGGGCAGGCTGTCCCGGCGACCTGGGCCTGGGCGCCAGGTCCGCCGCCTTCCGCCGCATCGCCGACACCATCCTGGCAAAAGGACGCTGACCCCGCTCCCGGTCGTTTGACCGGGGGCGGTTTTCACTGTCTGCCCCGCCGCAAAGGGCCGGAAACGCCCTAAAAGATACAAAAAGTTTTAAAAGAGTGTTAAAAATTACAAAAATGCTTGCAAAAATTACAAATTGGTGTTATGATTGCCTCGTCACGGAAAGGAGGCTCACGCCATGACGCAAAGGACAACGCGCCGAAGGTCCACCCGGGCCATCGGAGGATTTTTGGCGCTGGTTATGGTCTTCTCCCTGTTTTCCATCCTGCCGGATGCCAAGGCTTATGCCGCCACCAGCAAGGAGATACAGGAAGAGCTCGACGATCTGAACGGTCAGAAAGACGAGATCCAGGGCCGGATGGACACCATCCAGTCGGAGATCGACAGCCTGGATTATGAGAAGGCCAACACCCTGGAGAAAAAGGAGATCCTGGACCAGAAGAACATGCTGGCACAGGAGGAGCTGGACGTCATCCAGGAGCAGATCGACATCATCGACGGGCTCATGAGCAATATGCAGGAGGACCTGGCAGACGCCCGCAAGGAAGAGGAGTACCAGAAGGAGCTTTGGCTGAGCCGCCTGCGTGCCATGGAAGAGAGCTCCGACATCGGGTACATGGAGGTGCTGTTCGACGCCACCAGCTTTTCCGATCTGCTGACCCGCCTGGACATGGTCAATGAGGTCATGTCCTATGATGAAGAGCTGGAGAACGAGTACATCGCCGCCCGGGAGAACGTGGAGACCCTGGAGGCCGAGGCGGAGACCATGTTCACGGAGAACGAGGCCCGCCGGACGGAGATGGAGACGAAGAAGGGCCAGCTGGAGGCGGATATCGAGGCGGCCTGCCAGCTGATCTCCCAGATGGAGCAGGACACCGCCGATTATGAGGAGGTCCTGGCCCAGGAGGCAGAGACCCAGGCCGAGGTCGAGGCCCTGATCGTCAAAAAGGAAAAGGAACTCAAAGAGGCCAAGGCCGCTGAGGAGGCCGCCCGGCTGGCGGCACTGGCCGCCCAGCAGGCAGCCGCCGGCGGCGCAGCCAACATCTCCGGCATTGTGCCCACCGGCTCCGCCTGGATGATGTGGCCCAGCTACACCAAGGTCCTCACCTCTAAATTTGGTCCCCGGTACCTTTCCCTGTACGGCTACACCCGCAGCCACAACGGCGTGGATGTGGGCGCCGCCTACGGCACGGCCATCTGGGCCGCCGCCGGCGGCACGGTGATCTCCGCCGGATGGAACGGCGGCTACGGCAACTGCGTGATGATCAACCACGGCAACGGTTACACCACCCTTTACGGCCACATGTCCCGCATCGCGGCCAGCGCCGGCCAGACCGTGAGCATGGGCCAGGTCATCGGCTACATCGGCTCCACCGGCAACTCCACCGGTCCGCATCTGCACTTTGAGATCCGGGCCAGTGCCACCGGAACGCCCATCAATCCCCTGGCGTTCGCCTATCTGACGTGATACATACCCATTAAAAACGCACGCCCCCTGCCAAAATGGCAGGGGGCGTGCCCGTTGTCCGGCGGGATTCAGTCTGCTGCTGAAATGGCCGCCAGGCGCTGGGCGATAAAGTCCTGGACGCTGTCCTTCGCGATGCCAAGGGCCACGGCCAGCTCCCCGTACAGGAGGTTCTCCGCCCGCTCCATATACCGGCGGTCCACCGCGCCGAACTTGAGCTTTTTCCGCTCCCGCTCGATCTTTTTCTGGTAGGTAGACATGGTCAGCCGAAGCAGAGAGAGGCAATCGTGCTCCTCCATCTCGGTCCGATAGTGATTCTCCAGCTGCTGCAGGTTTTGGCTGTGATAGGCCTCTGCCCGGATGGTGGGGATCTGATCGATGAGGTCTATGGCTTCTTCCCTGGTGATGACCGGCCTGGTGAACACCTTGGTATTGTCCACCGGCGTCGTGATGGTGCCCGTCTGATAGAGCGGTGCCAGCACATAGTATGTCCGCTCCGGCTCTGCCCGTCCCGTTTTTCTCGAAATGATGTCCTTCACCCGGCACACGCCTGTGCCGCCGTACAAAATGAGGTCGCCGATTTGGTACAAACTTTCACGCTCCTTCACAGTCTGCCGCCCGGGGCGGCTCGTCTTCCAGACATGCTTCTTATCCTATTAAATATTGTAGCACCTTTTTACAATAAATGTAAGGACGAAATTTGAAAATGGAAAGAATTTTCAAAAAATGGATAAAACAAACAAAAGCGCCCCCCATAAGGGGACGCTTTTCGACCAAATGCGCATTTGTTAAAGGCTTCGTGCCGCCTGGATGAGCCGGAACGCCTGTTCCGCCGCCGCGGCCATGTTGTTCCGGGCGTTGACCGGGTCCATGGCCTCCCCCAGGGACATGGGGGCCCGCAGGATGGGAAAGAAGGCGTCGATGCCCGCGCCGTTGCAGGCGGAGGCGTCCTCTCTGACGCTCCCGGCGAAGGCCAGCACGGGTCTTGCGTATTTCTTGGCGAGCTGCGCCACGCCAACCGGGGCCTTGCCCATGACGGACTGGCCGTCCAGCCGGCCCTCCCCGGTGACCACCACGTCCGCGTCCCGGACATAGTCCTCCAGCCGGGTCTCCTCCAGCACGATTTGTATGCCGGGCTCCAGCACGGCGTTGGTGAAGGCCAGGAACGCAAAGCCCAGGCCGCCCGCCGCCCCCGTGCCGGGCACGTTCGGGTCCGCCCCGGGAAAGCTCACGGCCGCCAGCTTCGCAAACCGGTCCAGCCAGCCGTCCATCTGTCGGATGCTCTCCGGCGACGCCCCCTTCTGGGGTCCGAAGACGGCGCTGCATCCCAGGGGGCCGCACAGGGGATTGGTCACGTCGCAGGCCACCCGGAAAGAGCATGCCGAGAGCGCCGGGAGCGCTCCGGACGGGTCAATGGAGGCCAGCTCCGCAAGACCCTTCGCGCCGAAGGGTATCTGCCCGCCGCGCTCATCCAGCAGGCCGAAGCCCAGGGCCTGGAGCATGCCCGCGCCCCCGTCGTTGGTGGCGCTGCCCCCGACGCCCACGATGAAACGCCGGCAGCCCTTCTCTATGGCGTCCCGGATGACCTGACCCACCCCGTAGGTGGTGGTCACCATGGGGTCCCGTTTCTCCTCCGGGACCTGAGGCAGTCCCGCGACGCCGGCCATCTCGATGACAGCCGTACCGCCAGGCAGGATGCCATAGGGGCAATCTACCGGTTCGCCCAAGGGTCCCGTGACCGTCACGGTCCTGACCTCGCCGCCCATGCCGGCGGCGACAGCCTCCACGGTTCCCTCTCCCCCGTCAGCCAGGGGCCGGACGGTCACCTGTGCGTCCGGAAGGGCCCGCAGGATACCGGCCTTCGCGGCCTGACCCGCCTCCAGGCTGGTCAGACTTCCCTTGAAGGAGTCGATGGCTACGACGACCTTCATATCGGTCAATACCCGTTGGGATTGGAGCTCTGCCAGCGCCAGGAGTCGGCGCACATGTCCTCCACGGACTTGACGGCCTTCCAGCCCAGCACCCGCTCCGCCTTGGAGCAGTCGGCATACACGCTGGCCAGGTCGCCGGGCCGCCGGGGGGCGATCTCATAGGGGACCTTCACACCGGTGGCCTTCTCAAACGCGTGGACCAGCTCCAGCACGCTGACCCCATGGCCGGTGCCCAGGTTGAAGATCTCCGTGCCGGTGTGGCCCAGGGCATATTCCAGGGCCTTCACGTGGCCCGCTGCCAGGTCCACCACATGGATGTAATCCCGCACGCCGGTGCCGTCGGGGGTGTCGTAGTCGTTGCCGAACACGTTCAGGTGGGGCAGCCGTCCCACGGCCACCTGGGTGATATAGGGCATCAGGTTGTTGGGGATGCCGGAGGGGTTCTCCCCGATGCGGCCGCTGGCATGGGCGCCCACGGGGTTGAAGTACCGCAGCAGCACCACGCTCATATCCGGGTCGGCCACAGCCGCGCCGGCGGCAATCTGCTCGATCATGAACTTGGTCCAGCCATAGGGGTTGGTGCATCCGCCGGTCTCGCTGTCCTCCGTATAGGGCACGGCGGCCTTGGCCCCGTACACCGTGGCGGAGGAGGAGAAGATGAACCGTTTGCAGCCCGCCTCGGCCATGCATTCCAGCAGGGTCAGGGTGGTGTCCAGGTTGTTGCGGTAGTACTTCAGGGGCTTGGCCACGCTCTCCCCCACGGCCTTGAAGCCGGCGAAGTGCATGACCGCCTCGGGCTTGGTCTCGGCGAAGATCTTTTCCATGGCGGCCTTGTCGGCCACGTCCGCCTCATACAGGGGCATCTTCCTGCCGGTGAGCTCCTCGCACCGGCGGACCGCCTCGGAGCTGGAGTTGGAGAAGTCATCCACGATGGCCACGTCGTACCCGGCCTCGGCCAGGGCGACGGCGGTATGGGAACCGATGTATCCGGCCGCGCCGGTGAGCAAAATGGTCATATCATACCTCCACTATATACTTCATTAGACGACCTGAACGGTCCAGCCGTGGGCGTCGCCGAGCTTGCCCCACTGGATGCCGGTGATGGTCTCATAGAGCTTATGGGTGACGGGACCGATCTCAAAGTTGTTGATGGTGTACTTCTTCTCCTGATAGAAGATCTGGCCCACCGGGGAGACCACCGCCGCGGTGCCGGTGCCCCATGCCTCCTCCAGGGTGCCGTCTTCCGCCGCCTGGATGAGCTCGTCCACGGAGATGTTCCGCTCCTGGACCTCATAGCCCCACTCCTGCAGAAGCTGCAGGGCGGTCTTGCGGGTGATGCCGGGCAGGACGGAGCCGCCCGCCAGGGAGGGCGTGACCACCTTGCCGCCGATCTTGAACATGACATTCATGGAGCCCACTTCCTCGATGTACTTCTGCTCCACGCCGTCCAGCCACAGCACCTGGGAAAAGCCCTTCTTCTCGGCCAGCTCGCTGGCATGGAGGCTGGCGGCGTAGTTGCCGCCGCACTTGGTGAAGCCGGTGCCGCCACGGACGGCCCGGACCTCCCGGCTCTCGATGGCGATGTGCACCGGGTTCAGTCCCTCGGGGTAATAGCTGCCCACCGGGCAGGTGATGATGCAGAAGATGTAGGTGTGGGATGCGTGCACACCCAGATGGTTGTCCGTGGCGAACACGAACGGACGGATGTACAGGCTGGTATCCGGCGCGGAGGGGACCCAGTCCGCGTCCAGGGCCACCAGGGTCTTCAGCGCGTCCAGATAGATGTCCGCGGGCACCTCGGGGATGCACAGCTTCTCGCAGGACCGGGCCATGCGGGCGATGTTCTCGGTGGGCCGGAACAGCTGGATGTGACCGTCCGCAGTCCGGTAAGCCTTCAGTCCCTCAAAGACCTCCTGGGCGTAGTGCAGCGTCATGCAGGAGGGCTCCAGAGGCAGGGGCCCGTAGGGCACGACGCGGGGATCATGCCATCCCTTTCCTGTCTCGTAGTCCATGAGGAACATGTGGTCGGAGAAAAACGTCCCGAAGGGGATGTTTTTCTCGTCAGGCCGGGGCCTGGGTGTGGTCGTCTTTGTGATCTTGATCTCCATGAAAAACCGCCTCCTGCTGCGTTTTAAATCGTGTGCGCCATGCGCTTGTCTGGCACAGTATTATAATCTTCTTTTGTCTGGTCTGCAAGAGTTTCTGCGCCCGGACAGCCAACTTCCGTCTTTCTGCCCAGAGAAATTCGACGGAAAGAAAAAAACTTCTCAAGAGATTTGTAACTTTTCTCTAGGAATTCCGTAACCAATGTGATATAATGTCATAGATAGGGCAAAAAGTTACAGCGAGGTGATACTATGAAAAAGCACAGGCGGTCCGTCGTGGCAGTGCTGCTGGGCCTTTTCATGGCCGCCTTATGCTCCGGCTGCCTGGCCAGCGTGGAGGAGCTGTACTCTCTGCCCCAGGTATCGGAGGAATATGTCCAGCTGCAGGAGCTGATCAACCAGCGCATCGAGGCGGGCGGCGCCTATGCGGCTCCCACCGGCGGCAGCAACCGCCAGTCCATCCAGCTGCGGGACCTGGACGGGGACGGCGTGGCGGAGGCCCTGGCCTTCCTGGTGGACGAGACCCGCACGCCCACCGTGTGCGTCTACCGCCAGGATGAGGAGGGCGCCTACTATCCCTACGTCATCATCACCGGCTACGGCTCGGCGGTGGCCAGCGTGGATTACGGCGACCTGAACGGCGACGGCGCGGCGGAGCTCATCATCGCCTGGCAGGGCGGCGGAGACATTCGCCTGCTCACCGTCCACGCCCTGAGCGGCGCGGACAGTTCCGTCCAGCAGGAGCTCCTGAGCGTGGACTGCACCGATTTTCTGGTGTGTGACCTGGACGAGGACGGCGTGGCGGAGCTTTTGGACCTGCGCCTGGCCGACGGCAGCGGCTCCCTCGTCATGTATGATCTGACCGGGGACGAGCCCGTCTCCGAGACGGCGGAGCTCTCCTCCCACGTCACCGCCTTCCGCCGGGCAAGCACCGGCGTGCTGGCCGACGGGACGCCGGCGGTGTTCGTGGAGAGCGTGCTGGGCTCCGAGGGCCTCATCACAGACGTGTTCACCGCCGGGGACGGCCAGTTTGAAAACATCACCATGACCCCCATGGGCCGCAGCAACACCCTCCGGCCCGACGGCATCTATTCCTCGGATATGAATGGCGACGGCGCGCCGGAGGTGCCGGTGGGCAGCGGCGTGGATATGCTGACCTGGTACAGTCTGGACGCCGGCGGGGCCATGACCCCCTCTGTGACCACCTATTACAACGCCTCCGACGGCTGGTATCTGGTCCTGACAGGGCCTCTGACCGGGGATATCCTCATGGAGCGCAAGAGCGGTCCGGGAGAGAGCTCCGTCACCTTCACCGTCATGGGCGACGGCTCCGCCCCCCAGGGCAACGCCCTGGTCGTCTACACCCTCACCGGGGACAACCGGCAGGACCGGGCGGAGGCCGACGGGCGGTTCCTGCTCCTGCAGCAGGAAAACGCCGTCTACGCGGCACAGCTTTTGACCGACGAACTGACCCAGCAGGACATCATAGACAATTTCCACTTGATATACGCCGAATGGCAATCCGGCGACCTGTAAGAAGAAGTGAAGTAAGGAGGCATCATCCGTGAAAAAGGTATTGGTTTTGGAGGACGAATCCAGCATCCGCAGCTTCGTGGTGATCAACCTGAAGCGCTCCGGATACGAGCCCATCGAGGCGGAGACCGGCGAGCAGGCATTGGAGCAGCTCCGGCAGAACCCGGACATCAAGGTGGCGCTGCTGGACGTGATGCTCCCGGACATCGACGGTTTTGAGGTGTGCCGCCGCATCCGGGCCTCCGACTCGAAGATCGGCATCATCATGCTCACCGCCAAGGCCCAGGAGATGGACAAGGTGACGGGGCTGATGACCGGCGCGGACGACTATGTGACGAAGCCCTTCTCCCCGGCGGAGCTGACGGCCCGCATCGACGCGCTGTTCCGGCGCACCGGCGCGGAGGACCCCCAGACCGACAGCGGCGAGCTGCACCACGGTCCCTTCCGCCTGAACACCCGCAACCGGACCCTGGAGAAGAACGGCGAGCGCATCAAGCTCACCCAGATCGAATACTCCATCATGAAGCTGTTCATGGACAACCCCGGCCGGGCCCTGTCCCGGGAGGACATCCTGAACGCGGTCTGGGGCCGGGATTACTTCGGGGAGCTGAAGATCGTGGACGTGAACATCCGGCGGCTGCGCATCAAGATCGAGGACAACAGCACCATCCCCACCTACATCACCACCGTGTGGGGCTATGGCTACAAGTGGGGATTTTAAGTCGATGAAAAGGCGCTGCCTTTTCATCGAATAAGATGCAGCCCGCTGCAGCGCACGCGCAAAGCGCGCACGTTTGCGGGCCGAAAAGAGTTTTTTCCGACGTACACGCCGCCGGAAAAAACGATCAAAATCCATTTGCGCCTGCGGGCGCAAACTCTGCGAGGCTGACGTATACGTATGGGCAAGATACTGGGAAAAAAGCATCTCCGGGGGCTGAAAAGCCGCTGGCTGAGGTCTGGTATCCTGCTCACTGTGGCCATCGTGGTGCTGTTCACGGTGATCTTCGCCGTGGGCGTGCGCAGCTACTACTACAGCGCCGTGCGCACGGGTCTGAGCGCCAAGGCCCAGTCTGCCTCCAACTTCTTCACCGGCTACCTGTCCCGGACCTACAGCCAGTATTACCAGAGCGCCTACCGGTACACAGAGGGCTTTGAGGACAAGAACATCCTGGAACTGCAGTTCATCAACAGCCAGGGCACGGTGGAGGTCTCCAGCTATGGCATCTCCGCCGGCACGGAGCCCGGCACCCCGGACATCCGGGCGGCCCTGGAAGACCGGGAACTGGACGCCTGGTCCGGCCGGAGAAACGGCACCGGCGAGCGGATCATGGCCGTGTCCGCGCCCCTTTTGAGTCCGGACGGGACACTGGTGGGGGCCATGCGGTATGTGACCAGCCTGCGGCTGGTGGACCGGCAGATCACCCTCATGTCCGCGGCGGCGGCGGGGGTGGGACTGCTGGTCATCCTGGCGGTGGTGCTTTCCAACCTCTACTTTATCCGCACGGTCACGGAGCCCCTGGTGGAACTGACCGCCCTGGCCCACCGCATCGCGGAGGGCAGCTATGGCATCCAGGCCCAGAAGAAATACGACGATGAGATCGGCGACCTGACCGACGCCATCAACGAGATGAGCGCCAAGATCGGCGAGTCGGAGCGGACCCAGACCCAGTTCATCTCCACCGTCTCCCACGAACTGCGCACGCCCCTCACCGCCATCACCGGCTGGGCGGAGACCCTGGCCTATGACGACACCATCTCCGGCGACTCCCAGCGGGGCATCGCCATCATCTCCAAGGAGTCTGGCCGGCTGACGAAAATGGTGGAGGAGCTTCTGGAGTTCACCCGCATCCAGGACGGTCGGTTCAATCTGAACGTGGAGACCATCGACGTGGCCGGGGAGCTGGAGGAGGCCATCTATACATACGGGGAGCTCCTCAAGCAGGAAAACATGAACGTGGAGTACACCCCTCCCACCGAGGATATCCCCTTCGTCCTGGGAGACGCGGAGCGGCTCAAACAGGTGTTTTTGAACATCATGGACAACGCCGCCAAGTATGGCCGGGCCGCCGGGCGCATCCAGGTGACCATCGGCTCCGCCGGCGGCTGGGTCATCATCCGGTTCCGGGATTTCGGCCCCGGCATCCCTCCGGACGAGCTCCCCTTTGTGAAGAAGAAGTTTTATAAGGGCAGCGGCAAGGAACGGGGCAGCGGCATCGGCCTTTCGGTGTGTGACGAGATCATCACCCGCCACAAGGGAAAGCTGGAGCTGCAAAACGCCGCGGACGGTCGCACTGGCCTCATCGTGACCGTCATGCTGCCGGTCATGAACGAGGATGATCTGACGATATAGTACCTCGCCTCCCCTGTGTAAGGGAGGTGCCGCGGCCGCTCTGGGGCCCCGCGGGAAACCGGCGAAAGCGGGTTTTATGGGGAGAAGGAGGGGCAGCGAAACGGATAAGCCCTGGCGCTCGCGCCGGAGCGAAGGATGTGGCGTTTGCCCCGACGTGACAGCCCCTTTACACAAGGGGGCCATAAATGGAAGAAGGCATCTTAATGGAAAAGCAGGACCAAAGCAAGGAAAGCTGCGCCTTCCGCACATCCATCGGCGGGCAGGCGCTCATCGAAGGCATCCTCATGCGGGGCGTGGACAAACAGGCCATCGTCATCCGCTCCCCGGAGGGAGAGATGGTGACGAAGGTGGAGCGGCTCCACCCCCTGCGGGAAAAATACCCCTTTTTCGGCTGGCCCCTGGTCCGGGGGGTGGTGGCCTTCCTGGAGAGCATGGCCAAGGGCATGAAGGCCGTCACCTACTCCGCCCAGTTCCTGCCCGAGGACGAGCAGGAGGAGCCCAGCAAGCTGGACCAGTGGATCGAGGCCCATTTCAGCTCAGAGAAAGCGGAAAAACTCATCATCGGCATCGCGGTGGTGCTGGGCATCGCCCTGGCAGTGGGACTTTTCATCCTGCTGCCCACCTTCCTGGTGGGGCTGGTCCCGCCCCTGCGGCACGGCCACGACGGCCTGCGGACCCTTCTGGAGGGCATCATGAAGCTGGCCATTTTCCTGGGCTACATGGCCGCCGTCTCCCGAATGAAGGAGATGAAGCGCATGTGGGCCTACCACGGGGCGGAGCACAAGACCATCTACTGCTATGAGCACGGAAAAGAGCTGACCGTGGACAACGTGCGCACGGAGAGCCGCTTCCACCCCCGCTGCGGCACCAGCTTTTTGCTGGTGGTGGTCATTTTGAGCATCTTCGTGTTCATCGTGGCCAACGCCTTCCTGCATGTGGACAACGTGTTTCTCCGGGCCCTGGTGAAGATCGCCCTGCTGCCCATCGTGGTGAGCCTCAGCTATGAGCTGAACCGCTGGATTGGCCGGCACGACGACCTGCCCCTGGCCAAGGTCCTGTCCTGGCCAGGCCGGATGCTCCAACACCTGACCACCCAGGAGCCGGACGAGGGCATGATGGAGGTGGCCATCACCTCTTTGAAGCTGGTCATCCCGGACAAAAAGGGTGCGGACGCCTGGTGAGCGCACCGTCTAAAGCCTCCCCTGTGTAAGGGGAGGTGGCGAGGCCGCTCTGGGGCCCCCGCGGGAACGCTGTTCCCGTGGGGAGAGGAGAAACAGCGGAACGGACGAGCTCTGACGCTTGTGTCGGAGCGAGGGATGTGCAGCTTGTTCCGACGACAATCCCCCGGACTCCGGCTGACGCCGGAGCCAGCCCCCTTTGCGCAAGGGGGCCGACGATATGGTATCGCCGATGGCGGTATAGAGAAGTGGGATAAAGTTATGGCAAAGACTTACAGTGACATCTATATCCAGGCCCGGCGGCAGCTGAAGGACGCGGGCATCGAGGCCTACGGACTGGAGGCCCGGCTCATCGTGTCTCAGGCGGCGGGCAAGAGCATGGAAAAGCTGATGCGGGACCTGAATCTGTACGCCTCGGACGAATTCGCCGCGGCGGTGCGGCAGATGGTGGACCGGCGCATCCAGGGCGAGCCCGTGGCCTATATCACCGGCACCTGGGAGTTTTACGGCGTGCCCCTGCTCATCACCAAGGACGCACTCATCCCCCGGACGGACACAGAGGTGCTGGTCCGGGCAGCCATCGCGTTGTTTGAAGGCCGCAACGGCACCCCCCGGATACTGGACCTGTGCGCCGGGTCCGGCTGCGTGGGCGTAGCCATGGGGGTGCATATGCCCGGCGCCCGGGTGGTCATGGTGGACAACAGTCCCCGGGCTCTGTCCCTGTGCCGGCGGAACATCGAGAAGAACAGCCTGGAGGTCCGGGTCATGTGCGTGCAGGCAGATGTGACCGAGAAGCCCCCCATGCTGCTGGGGACTTACGACCTCATCACCTGCAACGCCCCCTATATCCCCACGGCAGAGCTGGAGACCCTGGACCCCTCCGTGAAGGACTACGAGCCCATCCAGGCCCTGGACGGGGGCGAGGACGGACTGGACATCATCCGACCGGTCATCCGGCTGTGGAAGTCCGTTTTAAAGGACAACGGCGCCATTATGCTGGAGATCGGCGAGGGACAGGCCCCCGCGGTCCGGGAGCTTTTGGAGCAGGCGGGTTTCTCCAGCATCTATGCCCTGAAGGACACCGGCGGCACAGACCGTGTCATGGCCGCCCAGCTCAAACGGAGATAACAAAAATCCAGCGTTGCCGCGCGGCCGCGCGGCCTTGAGAGGAGCGAAAGATATGGCAGCGAAAAAGACAGCCGCCCCTGTGGCCCCGGTGGGCCAGGCGGCAGACAAGAAAAAGGCGCTGGAGACAGCGCTGGCCCAGATCGAGAAGAACTACGGCAAAGGCGCCATCATGCGTCTGGGAGAGGACATCCCTGTCAATGTGGAGAGCATCTCCACCGGCTCCCTGGGCCTGGATCTGGCCCTGGGCATCGGCGGCGTTCCCCGGGGACGCATCGTGGAGATCTACGGCCCCGAGGCCAGCGGCAAGACCACCCTGGCCCTGCACCTGGTGGCCTCCGCCCAGAAGGGCGGCGGCGAGGTGGCCTACATCGACGTGGAGCACGCGCTGGAACCGGCCTACGCCCGGGCCCTGGGCGTGGATATCGACAACCTGCTCATCTCCCAGCCGGACACCGCCGAGCAGGCCCTGCAGATCACCGAGGCTCTGGTCCGCTCCGGCGCCATCGACGTGATCGTGGTGGACTCGGTGGCGGCGCTGCTGCCCCGCAGCGAGCTGGAGGGCGAGATGGGCGACTCCACCGTGGGCGTGCTGGCCCGGCTCATGAGCCAGGCTCTGCGGAAGCTGGCGGGCATCGTATCCAAGACCAACTGCATCGTGGTCTTCATCAACCAGCTCCGGGAGAAGATCGGCGTGATGTACGGCAACCCGGAGACCACCCCCGGCGGCCGGGCCCTCAAGTACTATTCCAGCGTGCGCCTGGACGTGCGCCGGGTGGAGACCCTCAAGTCCGGCAACGAGATGATCGGCAACCGGACCCGGGTGAAGATCGTGAAGAACAAGGTGGCGCCCCCCTTCAAGGAGGCCCAGTTCGACATCATCTACGGCGAGGGCATCTCCAAGGTGGGAGAGATCATCGACCTGGGCGTGCAGCTGGACATCATCGAAAAGGCCGGCGCCTGGTTCACCGTCTGCGGCGAGCGCATCCAGGGCCGGGACGGCGTGCGGGAATTCCTGCTGGAGAACCCCGACAAGGCCGACGAGATCGAGGCCCAGATCCGGGCCAACGCCCACAAGCTCATGAGCCCCCAGGCTCTGAAGGCCGCCAGGGCCGCCGGCCGGGCCGTGGACGTGTCCGCCGAGGACTTTGACGACGGGCCCGACGACTGATATCCGCTTGTGGACAGCGAGCAGAAAAAGCACACCGTCCGGTCGGTGATGAACGACCCGTCCGGAGAGCTGGAGCCGCCGAAAAAGACGCCCCAGACGCCCCTGGAGCGGGCAAAAAAGCTGGCGCTGGAGTATCTCAAGCGTCCCCATTCCGAAAAGGAGCTGCGGGACAAGCTGCGCCAGAAGGGCGTCAGCGAGGCGGATATCGACGCCGTGACCGCCCTCTGCATCGACTACGGCTTTGTGAACGACGCCGAGTACGCCGGCATGATCGCCCGGCACTACGGCGGCGCCGGGTACGGCCCGGGACGGGTCCGGTCGGAGCTTGCCCGCCGGGGAGTGCCCAAGGACCTGTGGGACGACGCCCTGGCCGAACTGGGGGAGCAGGATGAAACTATCGACCGGCTCCTGGCCACCAAACTCCGGGGCCGGGACCCCCGGGACCGGAAAGAGCGGGATAAGGCTGCGGCGGCGCTCTTCCGCAAGGGCTATTCCTGGGACGACATCCGCGCCGCTTTGAATCGCTATGGAGCCGACGACGGGGATTGACCCGGTTTTCCCGCTCTGGGATATAAGGCAGTAATATGAAAGTAAATTTCACCTCCCTTGGCTGTGCCAAAAATCTCATAGATTCCGAGCAGATGCTGGCGCTGATCACCGCCGCCGGCCATGAGTTCACCCCGGACCCCGCCCAGGCGGACGCCGCGGTGGTCAATACCTGCGCCTTCATTGAGGCGGCCCAGCAGGAGGCCATCGACGCCATACTGGAGCTGGCGGAGCTGAAAAAGGCCGGCTCTTTGAAGCGCCTGGTGGTCACCGGCTGCCTGCCCCAGCGGTATCAGGGGGACATCCTGCGGGAGCTGCCTGAGATCGACGCGGTGCTGGGGGTGGGGAGCTTTCCCGACATCGTGGCGGCGCTGGAGTCGGACGAACACCACTTCGCCCGATTCCTGGACAAGAACGCCCCGCTGCCGGAGCTGGACCGGGCCGTGACCACGGGCCCGGGCTGGGCCTATATCAAGATCGCGGACGGGTGCGACAACCGTTGCGCCTACTGCGTCATCCCCTCCATCCGGGGCCGTTACCGGTCCCGGCCCGCGGATGCCATACTGGCGGAGGCGCGGGCCCTGGCGGAGGGCGGCGTGAAGGAGCTCATCCTGGTGGCCCAGGACGTGACGCGCTACGGCCGGGACTTCCGGGACGGCACCACCCTGGCCTCCCTTCTGGGGGAACTGGTCAAGGTGGAGGGCATAGAATGGATACGCCTGCACTATCTCTACCCCAACGAGCTCACCGACGAGCTCGTCGATGTCATCGCGGAGGAACCCAAGATCGTCAAATATCTGGACGTCCCCATCCAGCATGTGAACGACGCCATATTGCGCCGGATGCGCCGGCCGGAGACCCGCTCATCCATCGAGGCCCTGTTCGCAAAGCTCCGGGCGCGCATTCCGGGCGTGGTGCTGCGCACCAGCCTGATCGTGGGCCTGCCCGGCGAGGGAGAGGCGGAATTCGCGGAACTGCTGGACTTCCTGCGGGCGCAGAAGCTGCCCCGGGCCGGGGTGTTCGCCTACTCCCCCCAGGAGGGGACCCCGGCGGCGGAGATGCCGGACCGGTGCAGCCCCGAAGAGGCCCAGGCCAGGCAGCGGACCGTGATGGACCTGCAAAACCGCCTCATGGACGACTTCGACCGCGCCCGGGTGGGCCAGGAGCTCTCCGTGCTGTGCGAGGGACAGGGGCCGGACGACCGCTGGGTCGGCCGGAGCTTTGCCGACTCCCCGGACGTGGACGAACAGGTCCTCTTCACCGGAGACGCTGTCCCGGGCCGATTCGCCGCGGTGCACATCGACGCCCTGGAGGACGGGTGCCTCACGGGCCACACCGTATAAGACTGAGCGTAAGGAATATATCCATATATGTTTGATTATCTGAGAGAGACCATCCGGGCCTATCAGGCCCGGGACCCGGCGGCCCGGAGCGCCCTTGAGGTATGGCTCATGTATCCGGGCGTGAAGGCGGTCATGCGCCACCGCCGGGCCCACTGGCTCTGGACCCACGGGATGAAGTTCCTGGCCCGGGGGGTGTCCCAGCGGACCCGGAAGAAGACCGGCATCGAGATACACCCCGGCGCTACCATTGGCCGCCGGCTGGTCATCGACCACGGCATGGGCGTGGTCATCGGGGAGACAGCGGAGATCGGAGACGACGTGCTGCTGTATCAGTGCGTGACCCTGGGCGGCACCGGCAAGGAACAGGGTAAGCGCCACCCCACCATCGGCAACAACGTGCTCATCGGCTCCGGCGCCAAGGTGTTGGGGCCCTTCAAGGTGGGGGACAACAGCCGCATCGCCTCCAACGCTGTGGTGCTCAGCGAGGTGCCCCCCAACTCCACCGCCGTGGGCGTGCCCGCCCACATCGCCCGTATCGCCGGGGAGCGGACCGATTTTGCTTCCCGGGTGGACCAGATCAGCGTGTCCGACCCCGTGACCCAGGAGCTGTGCGCTCTGCGGGGTCGGGTCATCGAATTGGAACAAGCACTCGCAAAGGAGAAGGAGAAATAAGCCATGCGTTTTTATAACGACCTGACCATGCAGAAGGAGGACTTCGTCCCCATCCAGGAGGGCAAGGTCACCATGTACAGCTGCGGCCCCACGGTGTACAACTACATCCACGTGGGCAACGCCCGGCCCATCATCATGTTCGACGTGCTGCGCCGGTATCTGGAGTACCGGGGCTATGAGGTGACGTTCGTGCAGAACTTCACCGATGTGGACGACAAAATCATCAAGCGCGCCAACGAGGAGGGCGTGTCCTCCGCTGAGGTCGCGGAGAAGTATATCGCCGAGTACTGGAAGGACGTGAAGGCCCTGGGCGTCCGGGAGGCCACCGTCCACCCCAAGGCCACGGAGAACATCCCCCAGATCATCGAGCTGGTCCAGACCCTCATCGAAAAGGGCTACGCCTACGAGGTGAACGGGGACGTATACTACCGCACCGCCAAGTTCCGGGATTACGGCAAGCTGAGCCATCAGAATCTGGACGACCTGATGCACGGCGCCCGGGTGGAGGTCAACGACGTGAAGGAGAACCCCATGGACTTCGCCCTGTGGAAGGCCGCCAAGCCCGGAGAGCCCGCCTGGGAGTCCCCCTGGGGCATGGGCCGGCCCGGCTGGCACATCGAGTGCTCCGCCATGAGCAACCGGTACCTGGGCAAGACCATCGACATCCACACCGGCGGCAAAGACCTGGTCTTCCCCCACCACGAGAACGAGATCGCCCAATCCGAGGCGGCCAACGGCGTGCCCTTCGTCCACTACTGGCTCCACAACGGCTTCATCAACGTGGACAACCAGAAGATGAGCAAGTCCCTGGGCAACTTCTTCACCGTCCGGGACGCCGCCGGCGTCTACGGCTATGACTGCATCCGCATGTTCATGCTCATGAGCCACTACCGCTCCCCCCTGAACTACTCCGTGGACGTGCTGACCCAGGCCCAGGCGGGGCTGGACCGGCTCCAGACCGCCAAGGACAATCTGGACTTCTTTGCCGCCAACGGCAGGGCAGGCGAGCTCACCGAGGCGGACGCTGCCTTCGTCCAAGGGCTGGACAAGTACCGCCAGCGGTTCATCGAGGTCATGGACGACGACTTCAACACCGCCGACGCGGTGTCGGTCATCTTTGAGCTGGTCCGGGACGTGAACGCCGCCGTATCCCCCTCCACCGACCCCACCAAGGCCCTGGCCGCCGCATGCCGGGACGTCTTCCTGGAGCTGTGCGATGTGCTGGGCATCCCCTTCGCCGCGGCGGAGGACCTGGACAAGGAGATCGAGGAGAAGATCGCCGCCCGGCAGGCCGCCCGCAAGGCCAAAAACTGGGCCGAGGCGGACCGCATCCGGGACGAGCTGAAGGCCGCCGGTATCATTCTGGAGGACACCCCCCAGGGCGTCAAGTGGCACAGAGCCTGAGCGCCGCTCCGGCGTTCGCCAGGTCCCGCGCATACCGCGCATACAAACCGTGTCTCCCGACCGGAGACACGGTTTGGCTATTTTGTCACTTGTGTGAAAAATAATAATCCTTCATAATAATAGGTGATCGGGACATCTTCCCGGAAGCAAGGAGTTTTTTACCATGGCGCAGACACAAAAGAGATTGGATTCCAGCCGCATGGGCGAGATGCCGGAGGGCAGACTGCTGCTGACCCTGGCGGTGCCCATGATGCTGTCCATGTTGGTACAGGCCCTCTATAACATCGTGGACAGCGTGTATGTCTCCCGGGTGTCGGAGGACTGTCTGTCGGCCCTGAGCCTGGCCTTCCCCGCCCAGAACATCATGATCGGCCTGGGCACCGGTACGGGCGTGGGCGTGAGCACCCTGGTCAGCCGGGCACTGGGCAGCAAGGACGAAAAGCTGGCCAGCCGCACCGCCGGCACCGCCGTGGCCCTTGGGCTCGTCTGCTGGGTGCTGATGGCCCTGTTCGGCATCTTCGCGGCGGACTGGTTCATCCGCTCCCAGACGAATATCGAGAGCATCCGCAGCTATACCGACTCCTATTTGCGCATCGTCACCATCGGGTCCCTGTTCGTATACCAGGAGATCACCGTGGAGCGGCTGCTCCAGTCCACGGGCCAGACGCGGCTGTCCATGTGGACCCAGATGGCCGGCGCCGTCACCAACATCATCCTGGACCCCTTCTTCATCTACGGCTGGTGCGGCCTGCCCGCCATGGGCACCGCCGGCGCGGCCATCGCCACGGTCATCGGCCAGGCGGCGGGCACGGCTCTGGGCTATTGGTTCCACTTCCGGAAGAATAAGGAGCTGCCCATCCATCCGACCGACATCCGCCTGCCCTGGTCCATCGTCCGGGACATCTACCGCATCGGCTTCCCCTCCATTCTGATGGTGGCCATCGGCTCCGTGACCAACTACCTGATGAACATCATCCTCATCGGTTTCACCTCCACTGCGGTGGCGGTATACGGGGCCTATTTCAAGATCCAGAGCTTCTTCTTCATGCCGGTGTTCGGCCTCAACAACGGCATCATCCCCGTCATCGGCTACAACTACGGCGCCCGGAAAAAGGAGCGCATCTACCGGACCATCCGCTACGGGGTCATCTTTGCCACCTGCTCCATGCTGCTGGGGGTGTTCTGCTTCCAGGTCTTCCCCCAGGTGCTGCTGGGCATCTTCTCCCCCTCGGAGACCATGCTGGCCATCGGCGTGCCCGCTCTGCGGCGCATTAGCCTGAGCTTCCTGCTGGCCGGCTTCTGCATCGTGGCAGGCTCCGCCTGCCAGGCCCTGGACAAGAGCCTGTACTCCTTTTTCGTGTCCGTGCTGCGTCAGGTCGTAGCCCTCATCCCCGCGGCCTGGCTCTTGTCTCTCACCGGGAACGTGGACAACGTGTGGTGGTGCTTCCCCATCGCCGAGCTCATGAGCCTGGCCGCCAGCATCTTCTTCCTCCGGAAGGCCCTGAAGGATATGGAAAAGAAACTGGCGTGACCGGTGCCTGCCTCTCAAATGACTGCCCCTGCCTCACCGCAGGGGCAAAATTTTGCCCGTTTTCGCATCTTGCTGTTGACATTTCGTAATCTTTGTGTTAAGTTTGTTGTAAATCGTAACCATATTGTAACTTTTGGGAGGCGACCCTGGTGAGCGGCACAACAGACGCGGGATTCAAGCCAACGGCGGTATTGGCTGACTACTTAAAAGACATCGACCCGGACAAGGCGGTAAAGCTGGCCCGGGAGCTGTGCGATCAGCTGGAGGGCGACCCGGACAGCTTCCACGGCGGCATATGGCCGGGCAATGTAACGCTGGATGCAGACGGCAAGGCCGTCCTGGGTCCGGCCGATCACTCTGTCCCCAACCAGCGTCCTGCGGACCAGGTGGAATATCTGTCGCCGGAGCACTTCTGGGACAACGAGGGTTCTGCCGCCGCGGACGTATACTCCATCGGCCTGCTGCTCTATGCCGGGTGCAACGGGGGGTATCTGCCCTTCCAGCCCAAGGGCGGCGCGCTGACAGACCGGGACCGCTCCTCTGCGCTTCGCCGGAGAATGAAGGGCGAGACCGTCAAGGCCCCGAAAGGGGTGAGCGCGGAGCTGAAAAAGGTCATAGAGAAGTCGCTCTCCTACAGCCCCGAGGGCAGATATATCACCGCCCGGGAATTCCTCACATCCCTGAGCCGGACCGATGAGGCCCTGCCCTCTGCGGCAGATGTGGCAGCCGCGGCTGCGGTGGCCGCCGCGCCGGCAGCGTCCGGGAAGGATGCGCCGGAGTCTGTTGCAGAAGAGGCCCCCGCCGAGGAACCGGTCCCGGAGGAGAAGGGCTACACAGAGGCAGAGGAGGCCGCGGTGGCAGCGGCGGTAGCAGCCGTCGTCGCGGCGGACAAGAAGGAAAAAAAGCGCGCCGCCGCCAAGGCAAAGGCCGCCAAAGAGAAAGCCGCGGGGACCAAGAGCAAACGACCGGCGGCCAGCAAGACCGCGCCGGCCAGCAAGCCTGCAGGCGAAGATAACACAGCCGCCGAAGACGGGTCCGCGCCCCAGGACAAGGCCCCGGAGGCGGACAAAGCTCCCGCCCAGGATGAGACTGTCCCGGCGGGTGAAGCCGCCGCACCGGCTGAAGCCGCTCCGGCGAGTGAGACTGTCGCACCGGGCAACACCGCCCCGGCGGATGAGACCGCCGCGCCGGCAGATGAGACCGTGACATCGGAGGAGGCCGCTCCCAAAGCCGCGGCAGCGGCAGCAGGCGCGGGCGCAGCAGCGGGCGCAGCCTATATGGCCAGCACGAAGGCCGGCAGCGGAGCACCGGCCGGCAAACCCCAGTATAAGGTGCAGAAGGACTTTGAAAAGGCACCCCGGGTACAGCAGATCAACAGCACGGTCCCCGCGGCACAGAAAAAGAAAAAGCGCTCCAAGGCCATTCCCATTTTGTGCGGCATCGCGTCGGCGATCCTGCTGGGAAGCATCGGATACATGGGCTTCGGCCTCTTCCAGAAAGCACCGGAGGTCTCCGAGACCTTCACAACGCCGGAGGCTGTGCCTCCCTCCCCCATCGTGGTATCTCCCGCGCCCACCGAGACGCCGGCTCCCACCCGGACGCCCCGGCCCTCGGCTACGCCCAGGCCCTCTCCCACGCCTGACGCCAACGGCAACATCCCCGTTGTCGGCGGGGCCGGCACGGAGACCGGCAGCATCACCATCGGCGGTACCGGCACTGGCACTGGTACCGGCACTGGCGGCGGAAGCACCGGCACTGGCACAGGCAGCACCGGCGGGACCGGCGGCGGTACGGGTACCGGCACCGTCTCCGGCGGCGGCACCGGCACTGGCGGCGGTTACGGTACTGCCGGCGGCACCGGCGGCGGGACATCCGGCGGGACATCCGGGGGCACTGGCGGCGGGACCAGCAATCCCGGCTTCACCGTGGAGAGCGCCAGCGGCACCGTCTATCTCACCGGCAACCAGGTCCGGGTCCGTACCGGCCCCGGCACCGGATACAGCATCCTGGGGGCGCTGAACAAGGGCGACTCCGTCACCCGCACCGGCACCGTGAAAAACGGCTGGACCCAGGTGAAGTACAAGGGCTATACCGGCTACATCTACACCCAGTACCTGACCGACACGGCCCCCACGGCAGCCCCCGCCGCCACGCCTTCCCCCTCGCCCTCCGCCAGCCCGGAGCCCATCGGTGCCAGCTATACGGTCACAAAATCCAACAGCACCTATTCCTCGGCCAAGCAGGCCGCCGGCAACAAGCTGGCCTGTGTGGCGGATGACGCCGACTTCAAGGCCATCACCGACAAGCTGGATGCGGACAGCACGGTCACCTGTGCCTGGCTGGGCGCGGAGAAGCAGTCTGACGGCACCTGGAAGTGGCTTGACAGCACCACGCTGGAGAGCAGCGATCCCCATTGGGATCCCAGCGACAGCCAGTCCGGCAGCTATCTTCTGCTGGTCAAGAAGGACGGGACATGGATGTACACCTCCTCGGACGGCAGCGTCCCCGCAGGCTGCGACGGTTCGATCGCCTATGTGGTCGAGAGCACAGCCTCCTGAGGCACGATATAACGACAAAAAAGCGTCCCGCGGCGGTGAGCCGCGGGACGTTCCTTTGTCTCTGTTGTCTACATCATTCCAC
Organism: uncultured Oscillospiraceae bacterium; assembly: GCA_947632005.1. Lineage (GTDB taxonomy): Bacteria > Bacillota > Clostridia > Oscillospirales > Oscillospiraceae > CAJOIG01. The sequence continues at coordinate 22,531 of CANRNU010000005.1, forward strand.
CGAAAAATCCCCGGTATCCCGGACCAGCTCGCAGAACAGCGATTCCGACCGGCACTTCCGGACGAACCGGACGATGCCGCCCGCCGCCCACTCGAAATAGATGCTCCCGGTCCGGAGGGCCGGGTGGGCATTTTTCAGCGCCGCCAGCTCCCGGTAGAGGGCCTGCATCTCCGTATCCTCCCGGCCCCAGGGAAACGGCAGCCGGTTCATGGGGTCCCGTCCGCCGGTGAGCCCAGCCTCGTCCCCGTAATAGATCACCGGGGACCCGGGCAGGGCAAACTGGAGAAAGGCTGCCGCCCGCCGGGCGTTCCGGTCCGGCAGGAGCGTGCCCACCCGCTCCGTGTCATGGGTGCCCAGCACCGCCATGGTGCAGTCCAGGGCCGGGGCGGGATAGTGCTCCGCGATCCCCATCACCGTCTCCGCCAGGGCGCGGCCGTCGTCCCGACCGGAGGCAAAATCCAGGATGGCCGTGCGGAAGGGATAGTTGATGACCCCGTCCAGCTCCGCGCCGGTAAAGTACCGCCGGCGGACGCTGTAGCTGATCTTGTTGGAGGCGTCCTCCCAGACCTCGCCGATGACCACCGCCTCCGGCTTCACCGCCTTCACCCGGCGGCGCAGCGCCGCGATGAAGGCGTCCGGCAGCTCGTCGGCCACATCCAGCCGGAACCCGTCCGCGCCCCGGCGCAGCCATGTGGCCACCACGCCTTCCTCGCCCAGGATGTACTCCATGTAGTCCGGGTCCAGCTCATTGACACAGGGCATCACATCCACGCCCCACCAGGCCGTATATTTCTTGGGAAATTCCTGAAAATCGTACCACTTATAGTACTTAGAGGCGGGTCCCGCCGACACCGCTCCCCCACCGAAGTGATGGTCCACATCAAAATAGACGCTGTGGCTCCCGGTGTGGGAGAACACCCCGTCCAGCACGACCCGCATGCCCTTTTCATGGGCCGCGTCGCACAGGGCGGTGAAATCCGCCTCCGTTCCCAGCATGGGGTCCAGGCGCATATAGTCCGCCGCGTCATAGCGGTGGTTGGACCAGGCCATGACGATGGGATTGAGATAGATGACGTTCACGCCCAGGCCGCGGATATAGTCCAGCTTTGACAGGATGCCCCGCAGGTTGCCCCCGGCAAAGTCGGTGGCGTTCCGGGTCCGGGGCACGAAGGTGTCGAAGTCCCGGACCGTATAGGGCTCCAGCTTGCCCGTCAGGTCACAGTCGCCGCACTTGGCGAACCGGTCTGGGAATATCTGGTAGTAGACCATCCCCCGGTAACTCTCCGGCGGGCGGTAATCCGCCGGCAGCACGCTCATCTGCCAGTCGTCCCCCAGGCCGATGTTGGTGCCGCTCCCGGCCCGGAACAGGTCGTAGTCGCCGTTTTTGTCCCAGATGTGGAAGCGGTAGAAATACAGCCCGGGCTCCCCCACGGAAAACTCTGCGGTGAAGACGTCGTAAGGGTCCTCCGTCCCGGTCTTTTCCAACGGCTGTTCCAGTCCCTCCGCCGTCAGCAGTACGCGCCATGCCCCGCACTCGGCGGGGATGCGTATGCGTATGCGGCAGGTCTGGCCCGCCCATAGTGGGCCGAAGGGGGTCTTATCGGCCCGGTCAAAGCAGTTGTACAGGATGTTCATACGGTCGGTTCCTCTCAGGAGAAACGCCCCCGCCGGGGGCGTTCATAGTCCACGCGTCGGGGACGCAGCGCTGCTTCATTATATCCAAAGACCGCCCCCCTGTCAATCTTCCCCGGCAGCGGCGGCACAATGACAAAGCCGGCCGCCCGAAGGCGACCGGCTCTGCAACAAAGAAGAGAGGAGTGAAAAATGAAAAGTGTCAAACGGTTGGATGCTCTTGCCCGCGGGGCCTCGGCGTAAGCCCCTTGGTTCCCTGTGACTGTATCATACTACATCCCCTCCCGCCAATGGTGAATAAATTCCCAACGATTTGTAAATAAATGATGAATGGTTTATTAACGCGGCAGCGCTTGTCTTCCCCGCCCGGAATGTAGTATAATATTTATAACCATTACCAGGCGAGGTAAAAGACTATGCCGAAGAACATCCCGCCTTTTGAGGGATTCCCCCCGGATCTGCCCGATTTTCTCTGGGGCCTGAGCTTCCACAACGAGCGGCCATGGTTCCAGGAGCACCGGGCGGACTTTGAGCGCTGCCTGAACATCCCCATCCACGCCCTGGCGGAGGACATCTGCCAGATCATGCAGGAGCGGCACCCGGGCCTGGCCCCGGCGCTGCATGTGTCCCGCATCTGGCGGGACGCCCGGCGGCTGTTCGGCCGGGGCCCCTTCAAGGAGCACATGTGGTTCTCCCTGGGGCTGTCCGGGGAGATATACACGCCCCTGCCCCAGTTCTGGTTCGGCATCGACGCCAAGAGCTGGGAGGCGGGCATGGGCTGCTGGAACATGCAGGGGGAACTTCTGGACCGCTGGCGCAGGAGCATCGACGCCCGCCCGGCCAGGCTCTCCCGGATCGTCCGCGCCCTGAACAAGCACCCGGAGCTGGAGCCATATTGGGAGACCTATAAAAAACCCAAGGGCGACCCCGGGCCGCTGCTATACGACTGGTACAACGCCCGGTCCGTGGAGGTGGGCAGAAAGGTCTGGTTCGACCCGGACCCTCCCGGCAAAGAGCTGCTGGACCAGGTGCTGGATATCTACGAGACCCTGACGCCGCTGTATCAGTACCTGACCAAAATATGACCCAGGCGTCCCCGGAAGGTATCGCTGACGGGAGGCAGACCCGCGCCAAGAAAACCGCCCTTTGGGGCGGTTTTTTCTTCGGTTGACCGCCAGCCGCGGATGTGGTACAATAAATTAAGAATCAATCCTAAAAGGAGCGATGCCTGTGACCCGCCAGAGACAGCTTATCTACAACATCATCAACGCCGCACCCGAGCACCGGACAGCGGAGGAGATCTATGACCTGGCCCGGGCGGAGATGCCCTCTCTTGCCCGGGGGACGGTGTACCGGAACCTGGGCCTGCTGGTCCAGAGCGGCCAGATACGCAAGCTGGAGATGCCCGACGCGCCCGCCCGTTATGACCGGGAGCGGCGGCCCCATCCCCATCTGATCTGCCAGGTCTGCGGCCAGGTAGAGGACCTGGTCGCGCCGGAGGAGCTCCTGGGCCCGTTCTCCATCATGACGCCGGGGGTAACGCTCACGGGCTATGACCTCAAGCTCTATCACGTCTGCCCTGCCTGCCAGGCCGGGAAAGCGGGCCCTGTCGCCCGGAAAGCGTGATATTTCACGCCCGGCAAAGCATACTAAAAACCATGGGCCGTCCCGGCGGACGGCCTTTTCGGGAAGGAGGGACAGCATGGACATACCGGCGCTGCGGCAGAAGCTCGCCTGGGCCGCGGCGGAATACAGCAAAGCCAATCTGTGGCTGTACGCCACCAGCGGCGCCTATTACATGTTCTTTTCCCTCGGTCCGCTGGTGGTGCTCCTGCTGGGGCTCCTGCCCTATCTCCCCTTCACCCAGCAGCAGCTGTCGGACGCCATCCTGAGCTACGCCCCCGCGCCCCTGCAGGAGCTGGTCCGAGACCTGGTGGCCGGCGTCTATGCCGGCTCCGCCGCCGCCCTCGGGGTGGGCCTTGTGGTAGAGCTGTGGTCCGCCGGACGGTTTTTCAGCCTGATCCTGCGGGGCATCAGCCAGATCTATGACGGCAGGCACAACGGCGGGTACCTCCGCAACCGGCTCATGGGCGCGCTGTACACCGCGGCGCTGATCGCCCTGGTGCTGGGCAACGTGACGCTGATCTTTGCCGGCGAGAAGCTCCTTCCCATCGCCCGGCTGTGGGCGGTATTGGTGCGGTTCCGGGGCCTCATTTTCTTTGCGGTGGTGACGGCGGTCAACGCCCTGCTCTTTCGCACGGTCCCCAAAAAGAAGCTGGCCTTCCGCCGCCAGCTGCCCGGAGCGGCCATCTCGGCGGCGCTGTGGCTGGCCTTCTCCCAGGCATACTCCTGGGCGGTGGAGCGCTTCAGTTTCTACAGCATCTACGGCGGCCTGGCCATCGTGATCATCTCCCTGTTCTGGATGTACTGCTCCCTGTACCTGCTCTTCCTGGGGGCCTGGCTGAACACCTTGAAAGAAAAAGCGCATGAGGCATGAGAATAAAACGGTCTTGGGGCGCCTTCCTTACGGAGGGCGCCCCAAGACCGTTCCGGCGTCCGCTAAAATGGTTTTAGCTTATTGATAGAATCTTCCCAGATGGTAATGCCCATCAGGCGATCTACCACATGATGTCTGTCCCAAGCTGCCACTACTTCCAGGCCCTTGCATTCTTCATATGTGCACTCAGTGATCTTGCCTTTGTAATACAGCGAGCCTTTGCCGTCTCCGGAGACAACACACATCGGCGGCGGCCAGGCGTCGTCCTCATTGTCAAAACTTCTTTTGCCAACGACCTTCCATTCTCCGTCGGTCAACAGATCCTTATATACGCCGACGAAGAACTGATAATCCTCCGTGTCAGGAAGCTCATCGTAGCTGTTGGCACGGGTATTATATATCGCCAATGTATATTCCTTATACAATCGCCCATAAGCATTTGTTCCGTCCGGAAGCGGGATCTCATAAATATTCCCTATCTTGATCCTATATCTCATTATTATGTCAACCTTCTCGCATTCATCTTCTAGCGGAGCGGTCCGGGTGGGGAGAGGAGAAGCCGCGGACTACTCGAGCTTTGCCGCTTGCGGCAAAAGGGAGACCTAGTCCGCGTACACCATCGGGGCCCCCGCACGGACCCAGCGGAGCGGTCCGGGTGGGGAGAGGAGAAGCCGCGGGCTACTCGAGCTTTGCCGCTTGCGGCAAAGGGAGACCTAGTCCGTGTGCTTCGACGACAGCATGCGTCCCGCGTTCAATATAGCGATGACGGCCACGCCCACGTCGGCGAACACCGCCTCCCACATGGAGGCCAGGCCAAAGGCGCCCAGGATGAGGAACAGCCCCTTCACCGCCAGGGCGAAGACGATGTTCTCCACCACGATCCTGCTGCACTTCCGGGCCACGTCCATGGCCCCGGCCAGCTTCGTCAGGTCGTCGTCCATGAGCACCACGTCCGCCGCCTCCAGGGCCGCGTCGGAGCCCATGGCTCCCATGGCAACGCCCACGTCCGACCGGCTCAGCACCGGCGCGTCGTTGACCCCGTCTCCCACATAGGCCAGAGCAGCCTTGGGGGACCTCTTCGCCAGCAGGGCCTCCACCTGTTCCACCTTGTCCCCGGGCAGAAGCTCCGCGTGGACCTCGTCCAGACCCAGACGCTCCCCCACCGCCTTTCCTACGGCGGCAGCGTCGCCGGTGAGCATGACGGTGTGGATGCCCCGGGCCTTCAGCTCCCGGATGGCGTCGGGGGCCGAATCCTTCACCTGATCGGCGATGACCACCCGGCCCAGGTATTTCCCGTCCCGGGCCACATGGACCACCGTGCCCACCTCTCCACCGGACACGGGGCTCACGCCCGCGTCCGCCATGAGCTTTTCGTTGCCGGCGGCCACGGACACCCCATCCACCAGCGCAGTGACGCCCCGGCCGGCGGTCTCCTTCACATCCGTCACGCGGGCCTCATCCATGTCCTTTCCATAGGCCCGGCGCAGGGACTGGGCAATAGGATGGTTGGAATATGCCTCCGCAAGGGCGGCGCATTCCAGAAGCTCCGCCTCGGTCACGTCCCGGGCGGGATAGATGCCGGACACCTCGAACACGCCCCTTGTGAGGGTGCCGGTCTTGTCGAACACCACGGTCTCCACCTTGGCCAGCTGCTCCAGATAGTTGCCGCCCTTCACCAGGATGCCCCGGCGGGACGCCCCGCCGATGCCCCCGAAGAAGGCCAGGGGGATGGAGATGACCAGCGCGCAGGGACAGCTGATGACCAGGAAGATCAGGGCCCGGTGGACCCAGGAGCCCCAATCGCCTACGAACAGCGGCGGGATGACGGCCAGGCACACCGCCCCGATGACCACGGAGGGGGTATACCAGCGGGCAAAGCGGGTGATGAAATTCTCCGCCTTCGCCTTCTTGGAAGCGGCATTTTCCACCAGCTCCAGGATCTTCGCCACGGTGCTCTCCCCGAAGGGCTTCGTCACCTCCACGGTGAGAACACCGGTGAGGTTCACACAGCCGGAGACGATCTCGTCCCCCGCCCCGATGCTCCGGGGCACCGATTCGCCGGTAAGAGCGGCCGTGTCCAGCGTGGACGTGCCATCCAGCACCCGGCCGTCCAGAGGCACCTTCTCCCCGGGCCGGACCAGGATATGGTCCCCCACGGCGATCTCGTCCGGGTCGGTCTGGACCGGCTCCCCGTCCACCAGCAGGTTGGCGCTGTCAGGCCGGATGTCCATGAGCTTGGCGATAGACTTCCGGGACTGGCCCACCGCGTGGGTCTGGAACAGCTCTCCCACCTGATAGAAGAGCATGACCCCCACGGCCTCGGAGTACTCCCCCAGCACCAGGGCCCCCACGGTGGCCAGGGCCATGAGGAAGTTCTCATCGAACACCTGCCCGTGGGCGATGTTCCGCACCGCCTTCCACAGCACGTCCCATCCCACGATCCCATAGGGCACCAGGAACGCGGCCAGCTTCCAAACGCCCTCCAGAGGCGCCAGCACCGCCGCGATGAGCAGCGCACCGGCGGCCAGGATGCGGGCCAGTGCCTTCTTTTCTTTCCGTGTCATGTCAAAATCACCTCATCTGCCCGCCGGGCCCCTGTCGGAGCCCGGCGAAGCGTCTCATTTCAGAACGATCTGGCAGTCGGGCTCCACCTTTTTGCAGCACTTGACCACCTGCTTCATGATGTCGTCGAAACGCGCATCGTCCGCCTCCACGGTCATCTTCTGCATGAGGAAGCTCACCGTGGCGTCAGAAACGCCGTCCAGCTTCTTGATGGCGTTCTCCATCTTCTGGGCGCAGTTGGCGCAGTCCAGGTCAATGAGCTTGAAGGTCTTTTTCATGGTATCTATCTCCTCTCAAAATATAAATTACCTCCTTATCGGCCCCCTTGTGCAAAGGGGGCTGGCAGCGCCACTCTTCGGGGCCCCCACGGGAAACCAGCGAAGCGTTTCCTGTGGGGAGAGGAGGAGCGTGGGAGCGGGCGGATGCTGGCGATCACGCCAGCGGAGCTTAGCATACGCCGCGGCGACGGGACTGAGAGATCGTTCTCCAAGGCCGACAACCCCTCCGCCTCGCTGTCGCTCGGCACCTCCCCTTGCACAGGGGAGGCTTCAAAATGAGTGGCTTCGCCGCCCGACCTCCCCTTGCACAGGGGAGGCTTTATTCCTCCACATGTTCCATACCCTGGGCGATGAGCGTGCGGACATGGTCGTCGGCCAGGGAGTAGAAGACCGTCTTGCCGTCCTTCCGGGGCTTCACCAGCCGGCTCGCCTTCAGCACCCGGAGCTGATGGCTCACGGCGGACTGGGTCAGGTTCAGCAGCTGGGCGATGTCGCACACACACAGCTCCGCCTCGAACAGGGCGTACAGGATCTTGATGCGGGTGGAATCCCCGAAGACCTTGAACAACTCCGCCAGGTCGTACAGCTTCTCGTCGTCCGGCATCTGCTCCAGCACCTGCCGGACCGTGTCCTCATGTACGCACAAAAACCCGCAGCGTTCAACGTCGTTCAGCGCCGCCATGGGTCGGCCCCCTTTCAAACAAACATATGATTGATTGTTCATATGTTATCATATGCACCTTCCCTTGTCAAGGTGTTTCCGCAAAGTTTTTTTGCCGGGTCCGTCCGCCAGGCCGTTCTCTTGATTTTTACAGGGAAACGTGGCATTATAGATGTCATCCTATTATTCTGAGAGGAGGGAGCACGCCTTGCCAGACAAGGAGGAGGAAGTCTCCACCCGCAACACCCGGCCCCGGCGCGGCATTCTGAGCATCATCTTCGGCCGCGGCGCCGTGGCGACGCTGATGCTGCTGGCCCAGTTCGGTTTTATCTTCATGCTCTTTGGCCGGCTGCAGCAGTACAGCATCTATCTGTCCGGCATGGTGAACGTGCTGTCGGCGGTATTTTTGGCCTATCTGCTGAATACCCGCTCCAATCCCTCCATCAAGCTGACCTGGTGTTTCATCATTGCCCTGGTGCCGGTGTTCGGGGTGCTCCTGTATCTGTTCATCACCTTCGACCTGGGCCACCGGGCGGAACAAAAGGTCCTGCTGGGGATGGTGCAGGAGTGCGCCCCCTTCATGCCCCGGCAGGAGGCGCTGCGGGAACGGCTGGCCCGGGAAGAGCCGGGGTTCCTGCCCCTGGTCCGGTACCTGGCCGACGCCAACGGCTTTCCCGTCTATGAGAACACCGACGTGACCTACTTCTCCCAGGGCGAGGCCAAGTACGCCGCTATGCTCCAGGAGCTGGAGAAGGCGGAGCAGTTCATCTTCCTGGAGTACTTCATCGTGGAAGAGGGGGAGATGTGGGACAGCGTCGTGGACATTCTGGCCCGGAAGGCCCGGGAGGGCGTGGATGTCCGGGTGCTGTACGACGGGACCTGCTCTCTGCTGCGCCTGCCGGCCAGCTACCCGAAAAAGCTCCGGGCCATGGGGATCCAGTGCAAGGTCTTTGCCCCCATCCGCCCCTTTGTCTCCACCAGCTACAACAACCGGGACCACCGGAAGATCCTGGTCGTCGACGGGAAGGCGGGCATCACCGGCGGGGTGAACCTGGCGGACGAGTACATCAACCGGCGGGAGAAATTCGGCCACTGGAAGGACGCATCGGTGCTGCTCCGGGGAGACGCGGTCCGCTCTCTGACCGTCATGTTCCTGCGGATGTGGAACGCCGGGGAGAAGGAGCATGTCTACGAGCCGTATCTTCTCCCTCCCGCCGGGTCAGGCGGGCCGGCGCAGGGGTATGTGATCCCCTACGGGGACAGCCCCCTGGACGAGGAGCTGACCGGGGAGATGGTGTATCTGGACATCCTGAACACCGCCCGGGACTACGTCTACATCATGACGCCCTATCTCATCCTGGACAACGAGATGGTCACCGCCATGACCTTTGCCGCCCGGCGAGGGGTGGACGTGCGGCTCATCCTGCCCGGCATCCCGGACAAAAAATACGCCAACCTCCTGGCCAAGGGCCATTACAAGGTCCTGACGGAGGCGGGCGTGCGTATCTATGAATACGCCCCCGGTTTCGTCCACTCCAAGGTGTTCCTCAGCGACGGCGTCAAGGCCGTGGTGGGCACCATCAACCTGGACTACCGGAGCCTCTATCTGCACTTCGAGTGCGCGGCCCTGCTCTACAAGTCCCCCGCCATCGAGGACATCCGCCGGGACTTTGACCAGACCTTCCCCCAGTGCCGCGAGATCACCCGAGAAGAGGCGGCCCGGCAGAAGCTGTCCGTCCGCCTGGCCGGCGCTCTCCTGAAAGTGGCGGCGCCGCTGATGTGACAAAAAGAAAAGAAACGTCCCTGTTCTGCCAAAACACAGAACAGGGACGCTTTTTTGCTGTCTTTTTTACTGGGCAGGCGCGTCCGGCGTCACCGCCGGGAAGCCCTCCGCGCCCTGGAGCCCGGCCTCCCGGATGCGGAACTCATCCATCTGCTGCACGCATCCGGTCACATCCGTCATCCCGCAGAGCATATTGTTCAGCGCGTCGGTCATATTTTCGCTGTTGTAGCCGATGATCTTGCTCGTGGCGGTGGACACCCGCTCGTTGGCCTCGATGGACGCCTTGGCCTCCGTCACCATTCGGGACTGGATGTTGGTGGTCTGGCCCTTGAAGCAGCTGACCGTGGCGATGTTCTCAAAGGCCTTGTTGTAGTTTTCCGGCGTGGCGCAGAAGGCCAGGAAATCCAGCGCCGTCTCCAGCTGCGCGCTGTTTTTGTTGACCATCATCATATTCAGGTTGCCGCCCTCATAGGTGCCGCTGTCGGCGGTGCCCATGAACACAGGCATCAGGGCGAAGTCGTCCACGGTGTACTTCCCATCCCCGGCAAAGTCCGTGTAGAACCAGGTGTCCCAGATGAAGGTCATGACCGCCTCTCCGGAGGTCAGGGCGGGGCCGATATCGTCCCAGCCGCAGCGCAGGTAGTCGGAGCCGAACCAGCCGCTGTCGGCGGCAGTCTTCACCCACTGCACCATATCCGTCACGGCGGGGATGTCGGCAAAGCTGATCTCGTGATGGTTCAGTCTCTCCAGAAGCTCCGGGTCGTCCGCAAAAATGGGGTCCAGGGCAAACTGCGGCATCCAGGAGCAGCCGTTGGCAGGCCAGCAGATGGGCGTATATCCGACGTCCGCCAGGGCCTGGCACAGGACGTTGAACTCCGTCTGGGTGGCAGCGGGCTTCAGCCCGAGGCTGTCCAGGAGGGTCTTGTTGTAATAGCACCCGGAGACCGAGCTCTCCCAGAAGGGCAGACCCAGCAGATCTCCGTCCTTATCCGTGCAGTAGGCCCGGGCGCTGTCCGTCAGGTCGTCTGCCCACGCCTCATCGTTCAGGCTGAGGAAGTGCTCGTCCACCCCGAACGCGTTCAGGCCCGTGCTGTGAAAGTGCATGAAGATATCCGGTACATGTCCAGCGTTGAACTCCGCCGCCGCCTTCGCTTCAAACTCCGCGTCCTCATAGGCGATGATCTCCAGCTTGTTTCCCGTCGCCTGTTCATATTGCTCAAAGATGCTTGCAAGGTAGCTCTTCTGCATATCGGTCTTTCTCCCCATGACCGTCAGGGTGGTCCCGCTGTCAGAGGATCCCTGCGTCCCGCCGCAGGAGGACAGGAGGGTCGCCGCAGCAAGCGCCGTCAGCAACACAGAGAAACGCCGTTTATCCTTCATCTTTCACTTTCCTCGCAATGTATTTCAAAACCTTACGCATTTTGAGACCGGCCGCTCACGGCCGCCGGTTCAGAAGCTGGTCCACCAGCTTGCGCACGGCGTCCATATCGATGGGCTTGGCGAGATGCCCGTCCATCCCGGCATCGGCGGCGTCGCGCACATCCTCGGCAAAGGTGTTGGCCGTCATAGCCACGATGGGGATGGTCTTTGCCTCGGGATGACTGCTCGCCCGGATCGCCCTTGTCGCCTCATAGCCGTTCATCACCGGCATCTGCACATCCATCAGAATCATGTCATAGCGGCCCGGTTCCGACTTTTCAAACCGTTCCAGAGCCTCCCGGCCATTTACCGTCACCTCGCATTTGGCGCCCTCGATGTCCAGCAGCTCCGTCAGGATCTCCGCGTTCAGTTCGTTGTCCTCCGCCACCAGGAACATCCGTCCGGCCATCGCGCTCTCTTTCTCCTCCGTCCCGTAGACGGGCATTTCGGCCTGTTCGGCAAACAGCGGCTCGATGGCCTGCCAGAAGGTGGAGGTGAAGAAGGGCTTCGGCATGAAGGCGTTGATGCCGGCTGCCCGGGCCTCCGTCTCGATCTCGGTCCAGTCGTAACTGGTCAGCACCAGGATGGGGACGACCGTTCCCACCTGCTGACGGATCCTGCGGGCGGTCTCCACTCCGTCCATGCCCGGCATTTTCCAGTCCAGCAGGATCACATGGAAGTCCTCCCCATGCTCGTGCGCCCGCGCCGCGGCCTCCACGGCGGCGGCGCCCTCCGTCACATAGGATACATCCACGCCGGTGCCGCGCATCAGCTCCCGGATGTTCAGGCAGATATCCTCCTCGTCGTCCGCCACCAGTATCCGGGTGATCTTGTGGCGGAACCATGCGGCCGTATCCTCCTGTTCCGGACGGACGAAGGACAGCTCCACCGTAAAGGTGCTCCCCTTCCCCGGCTGGCTCTCCACCCGGATGATGCCGCCCATCAGATCCACCAGATTCTTGGTGATCGCCATGCCCAGACCCGTGCCCTGGACCTTGTTGGTGACGGAACTGATCTCCCGGCTGAAGGGCGCGAAGACCAGCTTCTGGAACTCCTCGCTCATGCCGATACCATTGTCCCGGACCACGAACCGCAGCTTCACATACTGCTGGGCTACCGGCTCCAGCTCGCTCACCACAAAATCGATCTTGCCGCCTTCCGGCGTATACTTGACCGCGTTGGACAGCAGGTTGATGAGGATCTGGTTGAGGCGGAGCTTGTCGCCCACCAGCTGCTCCGGAGGCGCGCCCTGCACATGGATGATGAAGCTCTGGTTTTTCGCATCTGCCTGAGGCCGCAGGATGATGCTCAGATCCTCCAGCAGCTCCGGCAGGCTGAACCGGTCCACGTTCAGGCTGGTCTTGCCGCTCTCGATCTTCGACATGTCCAGCACGTCGTTGATGAGGCTCAGCAGGTGATGGCTGGAGGCCGCGATCTTCCGGGTATACTCCCGCACCTTTTCGGCGTTGTTCGCGTCCTTCTCCAGCAGCATGGTAAAGCCCACGATGGCATTCATGGGCGTGCGGATATCGTGGCTCATGTTGGACAGGAAGTTGCTCTTGGCCTCATTGGCGCTTTTGGCCGCCGTCAGGGCCTCCTGCAGCTGCTGGTTCATCTGCTGCTCCATAGTCCGGTCACTGAGCACGATGATGAATTTCTCCACGTCCTGGATGCTCATATGATACACCGTCATCCTGTACCAGCGGCGCTCGCCGGTGGTCTGGTGCATGTACTCGCATTCCCAGTACTTGTTGCCGTTCAGAGGGATGGCCGCCAGCTCGCCGGCGGGGATCACCACGTCGTAGTTGACCGCGCATTTCCCCATCACCCGGATGTCCTGCCGGGCCTCCTCCGCCGGGATGCCCAGGAGCCGCTCGATGTTGGGGCTGATATAGTCCACCGTATGGTCCCTGGCGTCCAGCATCAGGAAGATGTCGTCCACGCTGTTGGACAGCACGTCGAACATGCGCTCCCGGTATTGCAGCTCCATCCAGTTCTTCTTGGACTGCCGGCGGGTCCGCACCACCACCGGGGTGATGGCCGCACCGCCCACCAGCAGGAAGACAGCCACCAGCACAGCGATGGTGGTCTTCTGCACCGAGAGGAACCCGGCGCTGATGGCTTCCCGGGGCACCACGCTCACCATCATATAATCCTGATAGCCCACGGGCTGGTACAAAATGCAGTGGCTGACGCCGCCGATCTTACACTGGACGACGCCGGACGCACCGCCGCACCAGTCGCTCTGGAGCGCCTCCAGGTCCTCCGTCTCCAGATCAGAGGCGGCCTTCAGGTAGGTCAGGTAATTTTCAAATATGTTCCCGCCGGTCTGGGTGGACAGCAAAACGCTGCCGTCGTTGTGGACGACGAAGCACTTGGCGGTCCCGGCGAAAGCGTCCACATTCAGCGAGGCGGCAAGATCCGCGTTCGTATAGCTCACGGCCACGGCCTCATAGGCAAAGTCCCTGTAGACCCCGGGCTGCACCGGCGCGGCGAACACCGTGACCTCCTTGCCGCTGGCCAGCTTCTCTCCCACCATGACCGGCTCCTTCTGCTCCGAAAGCGCCTCCCAGACGGCGGCAAGGTCCGTGGCGCTCTCCGCGCCGTCAGGCGTCATGCATGTCCCGTCGCCGGACAAAAAGTACAGCTGTGAAAAGCCCCAGTAATTCTGTTTCCCGGCGATGAATCCGGATATGACGTCGGTGTCCTCTCTTCCCGCCAGCGCGAAATAATCGTCGCAGCTCTCCAGAAGGCCCCAGTTCCGCTCCACGAACGCGCCAAAGGTCCGGTTCACCTGGCCGTAGATCTCCTCCAGGTGACCGGTGCTGTCCTCATAGATGCGGTGCGAGATAAACGCAAAATAGGCCGCCCCGATCAAAATGGCGGTAATGCCTACGACACACATCAAAAATGACGGTAAGAATTTCCGGAACCGTTTTTTCATGAAGTGCCCTTGCTCCTAACACTGACAAAGTTTTCAGTCCATGCCTTCCCAGTATCATTCTATCATGTTCCATTAGAAAAATCAATCGCTGCCACGTTTCCTTGTCGCCTTTATAATCATTATCCCAGCAGTTTTTGGTAGATATCGAAATTCTCCCGGCCATGGACCACGAAGACCACCTCCGGCCCCGGGGCATTTTCCGCCCGCCAGGTCCGGACCGTATCCACGGCGATCTCCGCCGCCCGTTTTTTGGGGAAGCGGAACACCCCCGTGGAGATGCAGCAAAACGCCACGCTCCCCAGGCCCCTCTCCGCCGCCAGGGCCAGGCAGGACCGGTAGCAGGAGGCCAGAAGGGCCTCGTCCCGGGCCGTCACGCCGTCCTCAACGATGGGCCCCACCGTGTGCAGCACGTATTTGCAGGGCAGGTTGAAGGCGGGGGTAATCTTCGCCCCGCCCGTGTGCTCCGGGCAGCCCTGCTGGTCCATGAGCTGGGCACAGGCCAGCCGCAGCTGGACGCCGGCAAAGGTGTGGATGCAGTTGTCGATGCAGTTGTGCCCGGGCACATAGCACCCGGTCATGCCGCTGTTGGCCGCGTTCACGATGGCGTCCACAGCCAGCGCCGTGATATCCCCCTGCCAAAGGTACAGTCCCGGCTCGGCGGGGCGCAGCCCGGACAGGGCTGTCACGCCCTTCTCCGCAGCCGCCTCCCGGAGGTATTCGTCCTGTACTGCGAGGAAATCCCCGCCGATCTCCCCCGGGGCCCGCACGTTCATGAGGGCCCGGAGGAGTTTTTTCTGCTCTCCCGCCTCCCGGGGCACGGCCACGTCCCGGTACCGGGGCTGTTCCCGCAAAAGCCTCTCGATGAGAAAGCTCCGTCTCTGCTCCTGGGTCATATCCCCGCCCCTTTCGCTGTTTCATCCTTTTATTATAACACATCTTTGCCCCGACGCACAAACACGTCCCCTCTTGTATAAAATGGGACGAGGCCGAACGACCTCTCCATCTATCATTTCGTGAGAGGTGCAAATAAAATGTGTATACGATGGAAGAACGCCGACCGGATGGCCGGCTTTTTGTTATGTATCATCCTGCTGGTGAGCCTGTGCCGGTCCCATGTGGGGGCCTCTGCCGGGGCCATGACGGCCATCGGCAGCGCCGAAGAGCTGGAGACCTTTGCCCAGAGCGTGAACGGCGGCGAGAGCTATGCCGGTCGGACCGTGACCCTGACCGCCGACATCGACATGTCCGGGCGCGCCTTCGCTCCCATCGGGAGGCCGGAAGAGGGGCTGTCCCATATCTTTCAGGGGACCTTTGACGGCGGCCACGTCATCTCCGGCCTGCGCATATCCCCCGGCGAGAGCGGCAGCGCAGGCTTTTTTGCCGAGCTTTATGACGCCGCGGTGCGGGATCTGACCCTGGACGTGAGCATGACCGCCAACGGCCCCACCGCCGTGGGCGGCCTGGCGGGCTGGATGGTGAACGGCACGGTGCAGAACGTGCTGGTGACCGGCCAGATCACCGCCGCCCGCTGGTCCTCCCCGGAGGACGGCGCCCTGGCGGCGGGCGTCATCGCCGGCAAGGCCACGGGCCGGACCGTCATGGATCGGGTCGCCGCCCGGGGCAGCGTAGGCGGGGCCGGAGCTTTCCGCTGGGCGGTCTATGTGGGCGGCCTTCTGGGCTACGTCCAGGGCGGCGGCTCCATCTCCAACTGCTATTCCACCGCCGACGTGCATGTGAACGATGCCGGCGTCTATGCCGGGGGCTTTTTCGGCGGCGCCGTCAGTCCCCCCGCGGTGCAGAACGCCTACTGCGCCGGGTACGTCATCGGCGGCGCCGCCACCTCCGGGGCCTTCGCGGGGTACTGTACCGGCGGCAGCGCCCGCAACGGGTGGTACGACGGCGACCTGAACCCCAACTTTGACGCCGTCGCGGCCCCCGCCGGGAGCCCCATCGGCGGGCAGCTGGAGCGGGGGACCACCGCCGCTATGCAGGCGGGCCCCTTCCCCCTCACCCTGGGGGAGGCCTTCACCCAGGCGGCCCCCGGCCAAAACCGGGGCTACCCGGTCTTTCTCTTTGAGAATCCCCATCCGGAGCCCACCGCCCCGCCCGAGCCTACGGACACACCGGAACCCACCGACACACCGGAACCTACCGACACGCCGGAACCCACCGGCACACCGGAGCCCACCAATTCACCGGAGCCCATCGACACACCGGAACCCACCGGCACGCCGGAGCCCGCTGTCCCCACCGGGACGCCGCCGGGCCCCACGTCAAGTCCCTCTGCCCCCACGGCGGAGCCCACGGAGAGCCCCGCGCCCATCCCCAGCCCCACCGGGACGCCCGACGCCCCCACCCAGACGCCTGACGGCCGGACCGTGTACGTCTACGGCGGCGGAGGCGGCAGCGGCGGGAACGGTCAGGGCGGCGGGAGCGCCCCCCGGACTGGGGACGAACAGGACCTTCTCCCCTGGCTGGGCCTGCTCATCCTATGCACCGGGGCGCTGGCCGGCATCCTCCGGCGGCGGGGCCCCTTCTGAAAAATGCCTGCGGGCTTGTATTTTGCGCCGGATTCAGGTAAAATGGTAGTAACTTAACTATGAAGGCGGCACACAAAGCAATGGAACGCAAAGAGATACTGGATCAGATATGGGACGCGCAGGACGAGGCATACGACCTGATGAGCGAGTATGACGCCCTGCCCCACCATTACGGAGACAACATCCTATATCAGGCGGAGGCATATATCGTGGGCTGGATCGGCCGCAAGCCGGACATCACCACCACGGAGCTGGCGGACGTGCTGAAAAAGACCCCCAGCGCCTGCTCCCAGATCATCCGCAAGCTCATCAGCAAGGGGCTGGTGGAGCAGACCCGCAACGAGCAGAACAAGCGGCAGTATAACCTCCGCCTGACGGACAGCGGAAGGCAGCTCTACAAAGACCACGTGGCCTTCAACGAATACTGCCAGAAGGCGACCTTCGAGATGCTCTCGGACCTCTCCGACCAGGACCTGGCGGCCCATCTGCGGGTCCAGCGGCGGCTCAACGAGGCGTACACTCGGGATGTGGAACGCAGCCGCGCCCACTACGGCAGGAAGTAAGCAGCCCAAAGCCCCGGGGTCGGACAGACGCCTGTCCGGCCCCGGTTTTGTATATGTTGTCGAAATTCGGGAGGTGGATTTGTAGAAAACGATAAAGTATCTAAAATATACAAAATTCTCTTGACAAATTTCCTCCGATTGCATATTATTAAGATGCTTCAATGTTAAGGCCATAATATGAAAAAGAAGAGATTTGAAAGGAGAATAATCATGAGCGAAAAGTCCTCCTCCGTGGCAACGACAAAAGACTTAAAGCGTGTCCTCGGCCTTAAAGAACTGTTTTTTACAGCGATAGGCCAGATCATCGGCGGCGGCATCATGTCCCTGACCGGTGTTGCCATCGCAAGAAGCGGACACTCCGTGCCCATCGCGTTCATATTGTCTGCCATCATCGTCGTGCTCATTACGATCCCCAGGATCATTCTCTGCGGAACGATCCGCATGCGGGGCGGCGAATATACGATGATCGGGCTGCTGGCCGGAGAGAAATTCGCCGGTGTGTTTGTGTGGCTGCACATTGCCCAGAACATCGCGATCGCCATGTATGCCCTGTCCTTTGCGGACTATTTCCTGGCATTGTTTACCGGCCTTGACCGAAAACTGATCGCGATCGTCATTCTTACCCTGTTCTACTTGCTCAATCTTCTCGGAATTGATAAAATGGCCAAGGCGCAGAACTGGATCGTGGGGATCATGTGCGCGAGCCTCGCGGCATTTTGTGCCTTTGGTATTACAAAGGTCGATTTTTCGGCGTTCGCCCCCTCTGTCATCTTTGAACACGGCGGCGTATCCGGGATGCTGAGCGCGGCGGTCCTCCTGATCTACGCCACAAGCGGCGCTTCCGCGATGATGAACCTGAGCGCGGAGGCAAAGGACCCGGTGCGCGACCTGCCAAAAGCGATGCTGACATCCACATTCGTGGTCGCGGTCCTCTACGCGTTTATGGGCATCGTGGCGTCCGGCGTACTTCCGATCGACCAGGTGGCGAATCAGTCTCTGGCGCTCGTCGCCAATGAAGTGCTCCCCCGTCCCCTGTACGTATTCTTTGTGGTCGGCGGATGCATGTTCGCTTTGATCTCTACCCTGAACTCCCAGTTCGCGTGGGCGACCAAGCCCATCATGCAGGCGTGCGTGGACGGATGGCTCCCGGAAAAGCTGGGCGTCGTCAACAATAAGTATAAGACGCCCCATATCCTTCTGACGATCCTGTACGTGATCGCGCTGGCGTGCATTCTCTTCAACCTTGACCTGGACATCATCGCCACGGTAACGGTGATCATCAACCAGTTGATGTACCTGATGGTGAATATCAACATCGTTCGCCTGCCGAAGCTTCTGCCGGCACAGTGGGAAAAGTCCAAATTCAAGGTCTCCAACGGCGTATTGAGAACTCTGTCCGTGGCAGCGGTCGTTATGAATCTCGTCAACATCTGGCTGGTCGCGCACGATTACAGCTGGTGGGTCTACGCAGCGAACATCGGATGCTTCGCTTTGGCATACATCTATGCCGTCGTCTGCATGAAGGCCGGAAAGGTCCATATGGAGATCAGCTACGAGGATCAATGACCGGTTTCCTGCTGCTCTCATCTAAATCAAAACGCAAAGTGTTGACTTAAGCTTCGTCATGAAAGTAAAATATAAAGACTTCCCGCACCACACAAGACAGCGGCGGGAATGCCGGAAGGAGGGCTCTTATGAAATACGATTTTGAAACGATCTGGGACAGAAAAGGAAAAGACGCTTCAGCAGTGGATATCATCGGAAAAGACGTGACCTGGACCAAAGCGCCGAAAGCGCCGCAGGATGGCTTTTCCGCCATCCCCATGTGGGTGGCAGACATGAACTTCGCCACCGCCCCGACCATTCCCCAGGCGATCATCCAGCGCGCAGAGCATCCGCTGTACGGCTACTTCGCGACCCGCAAGGAATATTATGACGCGATCATCGACTGGCACGAATCAAGGAACGGGGTCACAGGCTTGACAGCAGACGCCATCGGCTACGAAAACGGTGTGCTGGGCTGTGTGGCATGTGCCGTCCAGGCATTTACCGCACCGGGAGAGAAAGTGCTGATCCACAGCCCGACATATATCGGTTTTACCCACGTGTTTGAAGATACCGGCCGTGTGGCGGAACTCAGCCCGCTGAAGCGCGATGAAAAAGGCGTCTGGCGGATGGACTATGAGGATATGGACCGCCGGTTAAAGGCGAACGGGATACACCTCGCGATCCTTTGCAGCCCGCACAACCCTTGCGGGCGCGTCTGGGAACGGGAAGAGCTGGAGAAGGCGATGGAGGTATTCAGGGAGAATGACTGCATCGTGGTATCCGATGAGATCTGGTCGGATATCGTTCTCAACGGGCACAGGCATATCCCCACGCAGAGCATCAGCGAAGACGCGAGAAACCGCACGATCGGCATTTATGCTCCCAGCAAAACATTTAACCTGGCCGGTCTGATCGGGAGCTATCACATCATTTACAACCGGCATCTGCGTGACCGGATGGCTCACATGACCTCGACCTTCCACTACAACGACTTGAACCTCCTGTCCATGTATGCCCTGATGGGCGCGTATAGCGAGACAGGGAAAGAGTGGACCGACGAGCTCTGCGAGGTGCTCTCCAAGAACATCAATTACGCATATGACTATATCGAGAAGCATTTTCAGGGCGTATCGGTCGCAAAGCCCGATGGGACCTATATGATGTTCCTGCATTGTGAGGAATTCTGCAAAAAGGCAGGGCTCACTCTGGACGAGCTCCTGGAGGCCGGATGGAAAGTCGGCGTAGCCTGGCAGGACGGCGCGGCATTCCATGACGAATGGGCGGTAAGAATGAACTTTGCCGTCCCGTACAGTTTGGTCGTAGAGGCCATGGACCGGCTGGACAAATACGTCTTCAATAAGTAAAATACATATGCAGATCTCGAGCGCCCGCCGAGGACGGCGGGCGCTCACCACACAAGGAGGAATATGACTATGACCATCATCCATACCGACGCCGCCCCCGCCGCCATCGGCCCCTATTCCCAGGGCTATGAGGTGAACGGCCTGGTGTGCACCTCGGGCCAGATACCCGTGGACCCCGCCACCGGCGCCGTGCCGGAGGGCATCGCCGCCCAGGCGGAACAGAGCTGCAAAAACGTGGGCGCCATCCTGGCCGCCGCCGGCGTTGGCTTTGAAAATGTCTTCAAGACCACCTGCTTTTTGGCCGATATGGGCGACTTCGCCGCCTTCAACCAGGTCTATGAGAAGTTCTTCGTCTCCAAGCCCGCCCGCAGCTGCGTGGCGGTGAAGGACCTGCCCAAGGGCGTGCTGTGCGAGATCGAGGCCCTCGCCGCCAAGTAAACACCCAGCCGCAAAAAATAAGGGACCGGAAATTCCCGGTCCCTTATTTTTGCTCTTAAAATTCTGCGTTTCCGACGGTTCTCGGATGCAGCTCCACGTCCCGGATGTTGCTGATGCCGGTGAGGTACATCACCATCCGCTCGAAGCCCAGGCCGAAGCCGGCGTGACGGCAGGAGCCGTAGCGCCGCAGGTCCAGATACCACCAGTAGTCGGACTCCTTCAGCCCCAGCTCCGCCATGCGGGCGGTGAGCACGTCCAGCCGCTCCTCGCGCTGGCTGCCGCCGATGATCTCCCCGATGCCGGGCACCAGGCAGTCCGCCGCCGCCACGGTCTTGCCGTCGTCGTTCAGGCGCATATAGAACGCCTTGATCTCCTTTGGATAATCCGTGACGAACAGGGGCCGCTGATAGACCTGCTCGGTCAGATACCGCTCGTGCTCGGTCTGCAGGTCCATGCCCCATCCAACCGGGTACTTAAACTCCGCGCCGGACTTCTTGAGGATCTCCACCGCCTCGGTGTATGTCACCCGGGCAAAATCGCTTCCCGCCACATGGCGCAGCCGCTCCAGCAAGCCCTTGTCCACGAAGCTGTTGAAAAACTCCATCTCCTGGGGGCACTTCTCCAGCACGGTGTTGATGATATACTTGACCATCGCCTCCATGCACTCCAAGTCGCCCTCCAGATCGCAGAAGGCCATCTCCGGCTCGATCATCCAAAACTCCGCCGCGTGGCGCTGGGTGTTGGAGTTCTCCGCCCGGAAGGTAGGGCCGAAGGTATAGACATCCCCAAAGGCCATGGCGAAGTTCTCCGCGTTCAGCTGGCCGGACACGGTCAGGTTGGTCTCCTTGCCGAAGAAGTCCTGGCTGAAATCCACGGTGCCGTCCTCTTTCCGGGGCGGGTCGTTGGGGTCCAGGGTAGTGACCCGGAACATCTCCCCGGCGCCCTCGCAGTCCGAGCCGGTGATGATGGGGGTGTGCACATAGACGAAGCCCCGGCCCTGGAAAAACTCATGGACTGCCTGGGCCGCCACGGACCGGACCCGGAAGGCCGCGGAAAAGAGATTCGTCCGGGGCCGCAGGTGCTGTATGGATCGCAGATACTCCACCGAATGGCGCTTTTTCTGCAGGGGGTAGTCCGGCGCGGATACGCCCTCCACGGCGATGGACTTCGCCTTGACCTCAAAGGGCTGCTTCGCCTCCGGCGTCAGCACCAGGGCGCCGGTCACGATCAGGGCCGCGCCCACGTTGAGCTTCGCGATCTCGTCGTAGTTATCCAAAACGGCCCGCTCAAACACGATCTGCACACCCTTGAAGGAGCTGCCGTCGTTCAGATCGATAAAGCCGAAATTCTTCTGGTCCCGAATGGTCCGCGCCCAGCCGCAGACAGTGATATCCTGCCCGGCAAAGGCGGAAGCGTCCCGCCACAGCTGGACGATCCTGGTTCTGGTCATGGTTGCTGCCTCCCTTGCTGCCAATAAGTATGCCGTCATTATATACGCAATATTTCTTTTTTTCAATATTGTTTCAATATTGGATATAGGGGCATTGCAGCCAGTGGGTCCAGGGCCGGTCCGCCACACGGGTTTTCACCACCCCGCCGGCGTGGGAGATGGCCTCGATGGCCCAGCCGCCGCCGATGTACACGCCGATGTGGCCCTTGTCGGAGTAGACCAGCAGCCCCGGCTCGTCTGGCATGGTGTCGATGGGGCCCTTGTCCGGGGCGGTCTCGTAAAAGCCGTCGGTGCCTATATCCGGCATATCGCCGTAGTCATAGGAAATGCTGTGCTGGGCCGGGTCATACCAGCCGTATCCCTTGATGAGCCCGGTGCAGTCCGCCACCCGCCGGCCCATCCACTTTTCCCGGATGATCAGCTCGTATTCCTCCACCGCATCGCCGTACTGGTCCAGCTTGTATTGCAATAGGTCCTCGTCCAGTACATTGCCGAAAGTGCCCCACACGTAGCCCCACTGATTGTCCCAGGCCATCTCCGCCCAGGCCGCCAGGTCCGCGGCGTTCTTGCCGGACAAGTCGGAAAAACGGCTCTCATCGATCTCGGTGGAAGTCCCCGTGCCCCGCTGGACCAATACATATTCGCCTTCCTTCCACTCGAACATCTCGCCGCCTACGGGCTCCGCCGGGACCTCCGCCGTCGTCGTTTCTTCCACCGGGGCCGACGGCGCAGGCGTGGCCTCCCCCGCCATCGGGGGCCTTTTGCCGCACCCTCTCATCATCAGCAGCAGCGCCGCCGTCACCGCCAGCAACCCTATGAGCGCCAGTTCGTATTTTATCCGCCGCTGCACAGCTGTCATCCCGCCCATGCCGCCACCTCTCTACGCTTTTTTGTCCAGCGTAGAGCAAAGTTGTGGCCGGTCTGTTACCGCAGGCTTAAGGACCCTTTAAGACTTTCTTAAGATATTCTTAATTTGGCACGCCAGGTCCTGTTCCTGCCAAATTTCGGCGGATTGCATAGGTTTGGGACTTTTGCGGATAATAAATCCTGTCCGACAAAAAGATGACAGGAGGATAAAGATGAAAGCAACAGGGATCGTGCGGCGCATCGACGACCTTGGCCGGGTGGTCATCCCCAAGGAGATCCGCCGCACCATGCGCATCCGCGAGGGCGACCCGACACTGATAATATTGACATCGTAGACCTTGTCCGGGTGCAATATTGACTCCTGGACTATCCGGGTCTGTAAGCTATCCACGATGCCGGAATTAAAATTTGCCGCGTCCTCCCCCGGGAGCATCCCTGTGCGCAGAATGCTGTCCACGTCTGCCTTCAGCTGCACGTCGATGTGGTCCTCGTAAACGGTGATACGCTCCACGATGAGGGCCAGGTCGTTCTTGTCCAGCTTGGGCTTGTGGAGGATGTCATCGAAGATGTCCATGGCCGTCTTGGCCGCCCGATTCACCCGGATGATGGTGTTGCGCCGGTCCGCGCTCAACTCGATCTGTGTCGTGATGGCCTCGATACGGCGGAGCAGGTCCGTCTCCATCTCGTCGTAGGTCTCCTCCAGCAGCGCCTCGTTCTCCGGGTGCTTCATAATGTCCCGTATCCGCTGGCGCTTGGTGGCCTTCAGCTCCTCCTGGAGCTGTTCCCGGACCTTATCCAGATTCTCCATGGCCGTCTCCACCCGGGATACGTCATGCTCCTCGTTCTTCAGGTCCGCGTTCAGCCGGGCCAGCATGGCGTCGCAGCTGTCCATCACCTTCTGGATGTAGATCTTCAGCACTTCGTCCAGCTTATCTCCCCGGATGTGGTGGCTGGTGCAGCCCTTCAGGCCCCGGCGGTGATAGAGCCCGCAGCGGTAGGCCTCCTTGAGCTTGGGATTGCTCATGGCGAACATGGGGCTGCCACAGTCCCCGCAGAAGAGGAAACCGGAGTACATATTGTCGTACTTTTTATTGCCCCGGTAGCAGTTGGTGGAGCGGCGCTGTCGGGCTTCCCGGGCCGCGGCGAATGTGCGGTAGTCGATGATCGCCTGGTGGTGGTTTTCAAAGACCAACTGCGCCGTCTCGTCCTGGCGCATGTCCCGGCCGTTGATGAAGCGGCGTGTGAACTTGCCCTGCCGCAGGGTCCCAATGTAGAAGTCGTTGTCCAGGATGGTCTGTACGGTGATGATGCTCCACTCAGGCTTCACTTCCCGGCGGTACTCGGCGCCCTCCGCCTCCTTGCGCTCCCGCTCCGCCATCCTGGGCGTGGGTATATGCTGGTCGGTGAGATAGTTTGCGATCTTCTTGTAGCCCCAGCCGTCCAGGTAGAGCTGGAAGATCTGCCGGACCACATCCGCCTCCACGGGCACCACCTCGAAGCCCTTGCCCTTGACGATGTACCCATAGGGTGCGGCGCAGATCCATTCCCCCTCCTGCTGCCGGCGGGTGATGACCGACCGGACCTTCCGGGAGGAGTCCGTCACCGGCATCTCATTGAGGAAGAACCGCAGGATGATGTTCTCCCACTGGTCCGACTGGGGGAAGTCGATGTTGTCGTCGATGGCGATGATCCGCGCCCCCGCGTCCCGCAGGTCCTCCAGCTCCACCAGCCCCCGGCTGGTCCGCCGGGAAAACCGGGAGAAGTCCTTGACCACCAGGATGTCGTATTGGTGGCTGAGCAGCTTGGGCCGCATGGCCTGGTAGCCCTCCCGTTGGGTGAAGGTGTACCCGGACCGGTCCCGGTCCTCATACATGGTGAGGGTGCTTCCCGGGAACCGACGCCTGACAAAGTCCTCGATGATGGACTTCTGGTTTTCGATGGACACGTTCTCCCGTCCCATGTCCTCATCCACCGATATTCGGCAGTACCCGGCGATGTCATAGTGTTCTATCAATGTTATCACCTATTTATATCCTTTAATTTTTCTGTAATTGTATCACACCCTCTGTTCTTATGCAAGTGTATGGAAGGGGCGAAACGGAGAAAAAACGGGAGGTTCCTCCTTTTTATCATTTGCGGTCAAGTAATTATCTGGCTCTCAAAGATATCGCCGATAATTTATCGGCGTTATTTATCGGCGCTTTTTATCGGCACCATGGAGAATATGTAAGACCGGGCAGGGGTATCCTGCCCGGTCATCGGTTCAGCCCCGGTTGTGCCGCAGAAGGGCAAGGGTGCTGTCGTACAGCGGCTCCTGCCCGGAACGGAACACCACCGGGGTCAGCTTTTGCCTGGCCAGCGACTGGATGATGCCAGGAAGCTCAGCCATGCACTGATCGTTTGATTGATCCTCTTTCGTCAGCCAGATCACCGCGATGTCATTTGCGGGACCGGTCTGAACGATCTCCATGGACAGCCCCCCTTCCTCGCATACGGTCCGTCACCGGGATTATGGCCCGGCAGGGCGGGCGATATACCGGATATGCCATGTTCGCGCCTCCGGGATTCAGCGGGCGTCCTTGTCCCGCTGGCGGCGGAGATATTTGGCGTAATACTCGCAGGCCTTGACGATGAATTCCTCCCGGTGTTTGGCGTCGTAGTCCTCCGGCACCGCGCCCCGGAGCCGCTCCCAGGGCACGCGCACCGCCTCCCGCTGGTTGGGCTTTTCCCGGGCCATCATCTCCGCGGCCATCTCCCGCGTCAGCCGGCCCGCCTGGCTTTCCTCTTTCAGGTGGTACGCCTGCCCCACGGAGGGGGTGCAGGCGTTGGCCTCCACCTCTTCCAGCACCCAGCGCTGCTCCTCCGGCTTCAGATAGGACAGACTCACGGCGGGCGTGAACGCGACTCGCCCCTGGTCCATCAGGTCCAGCAACTCCGGGAGGAGATAGGTCAGGCGAATATAGCGCTGGACAGTCTTATAGCTCTCCCCTGCGTCGCTCCCAATTTCCGCCGCAACCCGATTCGCGTCTAACTTCGGGACAAGTTGTCCCGAAGTTAAGTCAGTTCGTTTCCCTTGGCGGTTTAGTGCTTCTGCTTTCATCTTGTAGGCAAACGCTTTCTCGCTGGGGAGGATGTGTTCTCTCTGCAAATTCGCGTCCACCACCGCGATGGCGGCCTCATCGTCGGTCATGGGCTGAACGATGACCGGCACGGACTCCATATCCAGCCGCTGGCAGGCCGCCAAACGGCGATGGCCGGATATGACCTCATAGCCCAGGGCGGCGTCCGCCATGGGCCTTACGATCAGAGGCGCGAGAACGCCCCGCTCCTGAATGCTCTCGGTGAGCGCGTCCATCTCCTCGCCCTCCCGCACCATATAGGGATTGCCCTCGAAGGGGTGCAGGTCCTTGACGGGGATGACCGCCGCCTTTCTTTCCGTTTTCTTCATATCATCTTGTCCTTTCTTTTGTTCGTTGTTTCTTCCGGGCGTCCGCCTCCAGACGGCGCTCAGTCATGAGAAGGTCGTACAGCCGCGGAGACTTATTCAAAATGCGCTCCGCCGTACGAAGCTTTTGGCGCAGGGGCGTGATCCGTCGGGTCACTTCCCTGCGCCGTGCTTTGTTTTCCGCCTGGTCCTCCGTGGACTTCGGGCAGCGTATCCGGTTGCTGATCTTGTCCCGCTCCCTTTCCAGAGCGGCGATCTCTCCCTTCGTTTGGTTTACATAAGATTGCAAATCTGCGACGGTGTGCAGCCCGTTCTCTCGCAAAAAGTGGTGGTCCGCCACATACCGCTCCAGGTTCCGGGCCTCGTTCCGCAGCTCCGCCGAGCGTATCGCGCTCTCCCGGGCCATCTTCAGAAGCAGGATCATCACATAGAACATGGCCTCTATGAACACCTCCACGCCGTCCCGGCTGTGGCCGATGTCAAAGTCCAGCTTCTTCAAAAGGTCGTCCAGCGGATATTTGTGCTTTACGGTTGGCGGCTGCCGCCAGATCGGTTCCTCCCGGTTTTGGATGAACACGGCGGTGACGCGCTCCACGGTGAAGCCGATACTGTCCAGCCGCACAGGCCGCTTCCATCCCGGCGCTATGACTGTCACGTGCTTATACCCATCGGTCCTGTTCAGGGTATAGCCTTTTGCCCGGAGGCTGGTGTACAGGTCCTCCATCTTCCGGCAGTACGGCAGGACCTCCCGCACATCGTTGGCCACCGCCTCCCGGTGGGACTTTCCGTAGTGGCTGTAGAAGTCCGCGTTTTCCAGCACGTCCTTGCCCCGCTCCCGGCAGATGGCGTCGGAGATGCACCGCAGCTCCAGGTGGCTGCCGATCTTATTGCGGAATTTCAGCCCATCCTTGAATGACACGCTGTTCACCACGAAATGGTTGTGGAGGTTGCCGGTGTTCAGGTGGGTCGTGACCACCACCTGGAACCGGCCGCCCCACATCCGCCGGGCCGTCTCCACGCCGATGGCATGTGCCTCCTCCGGTGTGACCTCGCCGGTCACGAAGCTCTGATAGCCGTGATAGGCCGCCACGGCACCCCGGTCTCCAAACCGCCGCTTAACCGCCATCATCTGGGCATAGGCGTTCCGTTTGGAGCAGTTTACGCCGGACACATAGAGCCGCCGGTCCGTCTTGCCGTCGTTCTCGGCGTAACGGAGGGCGACGTACAGGTCCGCGTCCAGAAACTTGGCGTCCGTGGTCTTGTCCGGATTGGCGGCGTAGTCGATGACCTCCTTCAGCCGGCCCTTTACCGGCCAGAAGCCTGTGGTGGCCATTGTGTCTCCTCTCCCGGCGCGATCAGCTTTTCCATATCAGACATGAGCGCAAGGGCGGCGGCGTTGACCTCCGGGGAGAAGGGCTTTTCCGTGAGGGCGTCCAGCTTCTCAAAAAGCGCGAAGAAGGCATCGGGCAATACCATTCCCGGCTTATAGTCCAGCGCCCGCCGGCGGATATATTCCGCGGCGGAAAGGCCGCAGTCCTTCGCAAGAGCCGTGATCCTTCCCTTGTCCCGGTCCGATACCCGCAGATACAGCCGGTTCGGTTTTTCCCTTATATTCATACACATTCCCCCATTCTCAAAATTAGGCGTAAAAGCTGTCAACAGCAGCAGGCGCGGAAGCTATCCTGTCGGCGGGGTATTAGGGGCGAGCCCCTAAAGGGGACCGCGGGCGACAGCGCCCGCGGTCCATCGGAACTTGTGCCGTACAAGTTCCCTGCTCGTTACGGTGTGGGACGCGCCCCGCGAGGGAATACGGCCGTTCCGGCGCGGCTCACACCGACGTTCGTGGTCTTATCCGAAGGTGCCAGAGCCGGCACCGGGCAATGCCGCCGGCGGTGCCAAAATCTTTCGTTTTCGGCACACATCAGAAGGAATCCAGAAATTCCAGCAAAGTATCCTCGCTTTCGGCCTGTTCCATCGTCTCACCGACAGGAACCGACGCCGTTTGCGGGGATGGCTGTGCTACCATGATCTGAACGCCCTTCAGTTCCGCCCGGACGGTCTGCGCCAGCCTTTCCAGAAAGGCGTCCTCCCGCTCCCGCTGTGTCAGCGCGTCCTCATAGGCGTTGACCGCCTGAATGATGACGCTGTTCTTGGAACGGGTGACGCCCTGCAGGTACTCCCAGGCCCGGCGCTCCTCCTCCCTGTCCATGTTGAAGCGCAGATTGAGCCGCCGGACGCTCATGCGCCGCTCCGCCGCATGACTACCTCCGCCATATACTCGTACCCCTGGGCGGCGGCGCACACGTCCTCGTCAATGAACACCCGGCGCGGGTCATAGTCGGCAAAATTCTTCACCAGGCACCCGCCGCCTCCGACCACATAGAGGTTCATCAGCTTCGGGTCGTACTCATGCTCCCGGAGCTTGCGGAAAATGCCCTCGGCATACGCCTTCGCGGTGGCTGTGATGGTTTCCAGATACGCCCCGTCGATGTCCGCTGTCCCGGTGCGCAGTACCCGGTCAATCACGGAATCGTCAATGGCGGCGTGGTGCTCACGCATGACGTTCTCCCGGACCTGCAGCACGCATTGATGGGTGCCGTATTTCTCGGTGAACATCCGCCGCATGTCCGGCTTATGGTCCGTGATATACATGACGTTCATAGTGCCGTTTCCAATGTCGCAGAGCATGTTCACGCCCCCGAAGTCCCGCAGCCTGTCCGCCACGGCGGCAAAGCCCTGGGGGAATATTTCGGCTCCGGCGAAGCGGACGCGGTAGTTTACGCCCCGATAATAGAACTCCGCTCCCTCCCGCTGGAGCAGATACTCCTTAAAGGCCGCTTTCTGGCCGGACACCCAAGTGAGGGGCAGGCCCACCGCCAGATACACGGTGGCCTCCGTGCGCTGGACCAGGCGAAACTCACTGGCGATAGCGGCCAGGGTGAGCACGTAAAAGTCCTCGTCCTTCATCTTCTCCGGCGTGAACTCCTTGTGTCCCACACCGATGGTGTAATACTTGCCCTCCCACACCAGCAGGTCGTGGGTAAAGGCGGGCACCGTGTCGCTCTTCAAAAGGCCCGTGGGGAACACGCAGTTGGCCGTCTTGATGTTCCCGTAGCCGTGGTCGATGCCGATGATGAGCATGCTGCTTGATTCAATCATGATGTTTCTCCTTTCATACTTTTAAATGGTTGTGCTGTAGGATCTCCGTGTAAAGCTCTCTGTCGCCCGGCAGGACCGCATGGAGAAAGTAGGTGCAGTAAACGCCGTAACGGCTGATGAGCTGCACGCACCGGTTCTCCCCGCCATCGTCCAGCAGGAGGCAATTGCCGTGCACGCAGTTACAGCACTTCCCGCGCGCCAGCTTTCGCACTCTGCCGGCCTGCCCTGCCGTGACCTTCAGGATCATAGGCTTCATCCTCCCTTCCGTTTTTCGGGCAGCAAAAAAGACCGCCCCATTCGGAGCGGCCTGTTCCCTGCCCTCTGCCTATGAAATAGCGGAAAGGGCGGTTTTTCCATGAAATCAAGTAACAACTTAAAGATAATATGCGTAACAAGTCAAAATCGTTGATTTTACAGCATGTTCAACTTATAATACTATAAAGAAATATACGAAAGAACGCCGGACGGAGGTGAAAAAAGAATGGACCAGAGTATTTTTACCTTTTCCGCCGATCACCGGGACGGGCGTGTATATCTGGGCAGAAAAAGCTACCCGGCCGGCACCTTTGCCGTGCATCTGCTCAACCAGTATTATCTGGACGACACCGCCGCTCGGCTCAGCGTCTTTCAGGACGACGCGCATTATCACATCCGGGAGCAGCTGCGGCACGGGTATCTGAATACCGACGAGTTTCGGAAGACCGGTGCCAACGCCATGGAGGCGCTGAAGACGCTTCCCAGGCTGCACCCTTTTGATACGCTGGACCGCAATGCCATCATCCAAAGCGTAACAGACCTGTTCACCGAGGAAAACGGCGAGCGCATCTGTCGGTATTTCTCCGACCGGGGCCGCGTCAGCGCGCTTGACCAAGCGGAACTCCATATCGGCACGGCATACCGCCGCAGCAGGGATATAGGCGCGCCGGAGGCGGAGGCGCTCATTGGGCGCGTGGATTCCGTTCTGGCCTTCCTTGACCACATCAGCAGCGATCTTTACGACACCAACCGGAAGCTACGGAAGTTCGTGGCCCGGCTGGACGAGGCGGCGCGCTTCGACGAGGCCCACCTGCTGCCCCTCGCCATGGAGATATTCGGGCCTATGCCCTTCCCCGTCACGGAGGAATATACCTCCCTGAAAAAGAACAAGGCCAGCGGGGGCATGACCGTTGCCCGCCATCTGACCTTTGACCGCTATCGGGCCTTTGTGCTGACCGACTTCTTCGAGGGGCTGCACTGGGGGCACTATCCCAGGCGGTGTAGCGTCTGCGGGAGGTTCTTTCTCATGCAGTCCGCCCGCCGCCAGCAGTACTGCACGGGCATGTCCCCCTACACGGTCCGGGGGAAGCGGCTCACCTGCCAGAAATACGCCGCTTATACCAGGCGCAAGGAACTGGCGGCAAACGATCCTGTCTCCGCCCTCTACACCAACCGCTGCTCAGCCATCCGGGTGGAGATGCAACGCGGCACCATTGCGCCCGAGATGGGCGCGGCGGCAAAGGCGCTGGCACTGGAGCACAAGCAGACCGCGCTGCGGGATGACGCCTATGCCCGGAACCAGTACGCGAAGGACATGGAGCGGGTGAAGCTGTACCGCGACGCGGAGCTGCTCCTTCTGGGGGAGGCGCGGCCATGAAAAACAACGATTGGGAGCAGGAACTGCACCTCTACCGCCTGGACCCGGCGCCGCCAAGAAGGGCCACCTTTCAGGACTATATCGTGCCCTATTTCGCCGACGGGGATATAACGCACTTTTTCGAGTTCCTGCACTATTACGAGCCCGTCCTGAACAAGCGTGTCATGGGCTGGGTCGCCAACTATGAAATGCGCGGCCATTTCCCTGATCTGAAGCAGGCCGCTGTTGTCGGTATGCTGAAGGCTCTGGCGCGGTACGATATATCCCGCGGCACGGACTTTCTTGTGTATGCCAAGCTTTACATTAAAAATGAGGTGGATGATTACGTCCGCACCATGCGGACCGGCTTCACCGTCCAGAGCAGCGACGCCTACAAGGCCCTCAAAAAGGCCATGGCGATATACGGCCAGCGGCCCGACTCCGGGGATGAGACGATAACCCTCATCGCCGCTGAGATCGGCAAGTCTGTGGAGGAAACGACGGATATCCTCACCGCCGGCCTGCGGAATATGAATTTCGCGGACTTCTACAGCAGGTACGCCGACGACGATGACGACGAGACCGCCGAGGATGTGACGCGGAGCGATTCCTCCGAGCCGTACCGCCTGTATACGCGGCTACTCCGCGAGGAAGCACTGCTGTCCGCCTATGCCAATCTGGACTATCGGGAGCGCGCCATTGTCGCCGCCCGCCTGGGGTTTTGCATGGACTGCCTGGGAACGGAGTATATCACCACAGCGGAAGACGGCTCCACCGTCCAGCGCAAAATCAAAAAGCAGGCCTATGCCGACATCGCCATCGACCACACCCTCTCCTCCCCCTCCACCGCCGAGCGCATATACCACCAGGCGATAGAGAAGCTGCGGAAAGCGATGGAGGAGGAAGGCTAGGGATAAAGGAACCCACACGGATGTTCATCCGGGCGGGTTTTCTATGCCTTTGTTTCCAAACTATAATTAACACTTCATAAGCAACCACTCATATTATTTGTTTAACTCCGTTTTCGCCATTCTATGTCTCCAACCGTACAGCTTGATGTCCAGTATTTCCCTTTAAGATTATCCATATCCCCATTTAGAACCATCCGACATGTACCTCGTTGAGTTGGATTTTCACGCTCATGTAATGCGGACGGATCAGTAACATAAGTATAGTATAATACGTCAGCTCTATGTTCCTGCACGATCACTCCAGAAATTGTATAACTTGTATTAATATCTGTTCTTGTAGTTATCTCCACTGAAAGCCATGTTTGCTTCACATATATTGTAAGTTCTTTTTCGCCCTTTTGTCCGTTGAACTCATATGAGATACTACCATCATATTGTTCATTAAAAACAGGTGGTCTGTTCCACGGAATAAAACGCCAAAGCCATTTCTCATATACTACAAAAAGAATACTAACGCCAGAGATTGCATATCCGATGTAAGAAGAATAATCACCGAATGATCCCGGCTTTTTTATAAACCAGCAAATAGCAAAAATAGCTGCAGCTATCAAAACCAAGGGCTTTATGAGCTTCTTGATGCGTTCATTCATGCAATTAACCTCATTCATACTCATAAAAGCGAGACAGAGCATCAATAAAATCACATAATTTCCTTAATGCAGTTGCGTTCTCACACAATGGTTTTATGCCGTTCGCTTCTTTATAATCTGTGAAGGAGCCTTTTGAGCGTAAAAGTAGCGCAATCATCTGATCAAATGCAAAGGCCCTACGATAATAGTTGCAATTATCTAAATACCACTCGTTATCAATGTTCCACAAAAGTGATTCCAGCATAAATGAACTAACCCCTTCTGCTACGGTCATATATGATGGATCATCTTTCATAAGGTATCGCATCTTTTTTATAATGCGAACCATTTTCTTATAATAATGATTTGTCCTCTCATTCTTTATGCGCCCATTAGTAATATGCTGTTCAGGATAGTTGATGATTAATGACCCTTCATCAGGGAAAATCACAACACCTCCCACATAATTTGTTTCATCTCGATTATAATCTTTCCGATAGTCTCTGTACCTTAAACATGGAACTGTATCCACGTCTTTACGGTATGTGTTTCCGTGCACTTTGATTGATTTATTCTTACGTTCAACATCCGAACCGAACGTGTATTCTAAGCATTCTTGAACTTCATCTTTAAAAGTTTTTGCCTGGAGAGGAGCTGTACAAAAACCATAGTCATCGTCAGATTGTGGATAAGCACTACCTGCCGGTCGATATTCTGTTCTAAACACTTCTTCTTGAATTACAGCAATATCCACATCACTTTGCGTTCTCACATTAGTGTTATTGGCGTAAGATCCCTGAACAAATATCTTAATCTTTCGATCACTTCCAATAGCCTTCAGTTGCAAGGAGTAAGAATAAGTGTCTGGATACAGCAAATGTATTCCTTCACTGTCATCGGTGAAACCAATACGTTTAAGGGCATCACCTACCAATCGTATCGAATTCTTGCAAAGCTGGTCCTCAGAGGTACTGAGCGGCTGAGAGTAGTTATCAAGCATATTTTCCGTGAATTTCATACAACCCTCCATTACATTTCTCTTAAACTTATCCTAACTATATCACAACTCCCCGTAAATTCCAAATAATACTTTTGACTGCTTGATACTAAAACACTCCCGGCTGATCCAGCCGGGAGCGTCATCATTTTTCTTCTCCATCTTCACTTTCAGTCGGAGGGTCCGTCTCCTTCAAGTACTCCTCCTCGCACTCACGCTGAGCTTCTACCAAAATGTTGATGGCCTTTTCCATGGCCCGGTTCATCTTGTAATACATCTCCTGGTAGTCAACCACTGTTCCCCGCCTCCTCTTTAGGCTATATATAGCCCAATAGTAGCATGGGTAGCCTACTTTGTCAAGGAATCTCCCCTACAATGGAGGCGAGGAGCGTGATGCCTTATGACAGCACAGGAAGCTGTACGCAACCGCATTTTACAGCTTTGTGGGGAGAGAAATATCACCATCAACAAGCTGGCAACCTTAGCTGCCCTTCCGCCATCCAGCGTGAAGAACATTCTGTATGGGAAAAGCCAGAACCCAAAACTGCTAACCATCAAGCTAATCTGCGATGGCCTTGGTATCACATTGAGCGAGTTCTTTGATACTGACGACTTCAACCAATTGGATACCGATACATGAACATGAGGCGCATCGGGTTTGTCCCCGGTGCGCCTCTCATTCTAGTCTTCGCGCTATTACCCCACCATCAGCTTGTTGGTCTTCTTCAAATACTTCGCCGGGATGGGGGCATCCAGCTTCCACGTGATGTTCATGGGCCGGGAGCCCTCATGCTTGACATAGCTCGCCGTGCCAAGATACGTGTACGCCGCCGCAGTGTTCAGTATCCGGTCCGACTTAAACTCCCTGACAAACAGAAGCACACGGCTCCCCTGCTCTCGGTGATGGATGTACCGCTGTCCGGTGGCTGAGTTCTCCGCCGTCGTGCTCTGGCTCTGCCAGTGGAACAGCTCGCTGTTAATGGAGTAGTCGTTGTACATCGTGGTCGGCGAATAGTCCTTGTCGGCCTTATTGAGCGTCACGAAGAACACATCCAGCTTCTTCTCCGACAGCCACTTCACACCCTCGCGCACGGTCGCCGGCTTCATAAAGTCCAGCGCCAGCAAAATCTGGTCGCGGGTATATGTACAGTGCAGGTCCAGGGGACAGTTAAAGCCCACATCCACCGGCGCGTCAATGAAGTCGATATGGTCATACTGATACTTCAACAGTTCCATGAGCTCGCCCAGCATGACCGGCGAGTCCGCAAGGGAGCGGAGATCGGCCCGCACCTCCTCGCTGTTCCAATCCTCCGCCGCCTTCAGCCAGATGCTCACATAGAGCATCTGCATCATGCGCTGCTCGACGGGCGCCATTGCCGCCACATCCACGTCGCCTATCCGCGGCAGCACCTCCAGCAGAAATGCTATCCACCGGCGGGAATCAATGGTCGCCAGCCGCGGGAAGGCCTTTTTCATGGTCTCCTCCGCAGGCTCTGCGAAACCCTCTATCACATCCGCCCGCGCGCACAGCCGGGAGAAGGTCTCAAATTTATAGATGGAGCGCGGGACGATATGGTAATAGTCCAGGAAGTTGGCCAGTGTCAGAGGCCGTCCTGTATCCTCCTCAAAGCTGGCGATTCGCGCGATGAGGCCCGCACTGTTCCCATAGGACGCCCGGATGTTGTCCAGGATGTACTTCGCCGCCTTCTTCTCCAGCTGGACGTAGCATCCCTTGGGAAGTGATACGAACCCGTCCTTGATCTCCCGGCTAACGCTTCGCGTCGTATTGGAAAGCAGCGCCGAGAACTTGTCCTCAAAATTATACTTCCTGTTTGCCTGGCCAATGAAATCCAGCACGGTCAGGCATTCCTTATTCTCCGCCAGGCGGAGGCCGCGGCCAAGCTGCTGCAGGAAGATGGTCAGCGACTCGGTGGGCCGCAGGAACAGCACCGTATTGACCTCCGGGATGTCCACGCCCTCGTTGTAGATATCCACCACGAAGATAAACCGGATCTCCCCGTCGATGAGCTTTTTCTTGGCCGTCTGCCTCTCCTCATCCGGGGATTTACCGGTCAGGAATATGGACGGGATGCCGTGTTCATTGAAATAGTCCGACATGAACTGGGCATGCTCCACCGTCACGCAGAAGCCCAGCCCCTTCACATCGTCGATGTCCGTGACGTATTTGAGCAGTGACGACACCACATGGTCCGCCCGGCGCTTGGCCACCATCCCGCTCAGGGTGTAGAGATTAGACAGCTCACTCCTGTCATACCCGCCGGCAGACCACCTCAGCTGGTCCAGGTCCACCGTGTCCGTCACGCCAAAATACTGGAACGGGCACAGAAGCTTTCGGTCAATGGCCTCCGGCAGCCGTATCTCCGCGGCGATACGATTGTTGAAATACGGCAAGATGCTCTTGCCGTCCATTCGCTCCGGCGTCGCGGTCAGGCCCAGAAGGATTTTGGGCTGGTAGTAGTCGAGCAGCATCTGGTACGTCGGGGCTGCCGCATGGTGGAACTCATCCACGACGATGTAATCGTAGAAGTCCGGCGAAGTCTTCTCCGTAAACTCTTGGGAGTTGAACGTCTGGATGGAGATGAACAGATTATCGATGCTTTCAGGCCGGAAGCTGCCCACAAACATCTCGCCGAAATTGGCGTCCTTCAGCACCGCCCGAAACGTATACATGCTCTGCCGGAGGATCTCCTCCCGGTGGGCAACAAACAACAGCCGGCAGGGCTTTTCTGGGTTCTGCCTGCGAAACCGTTTATAGTCCAGCGCCGAGATGACCGTCTTTCCCGTGCCGGTGGCCGCCACCACAAGGTTTCTGGTGTAGCCCCGCACGGAGCGCTCTGCATTCAGCTTGTCCAGGATCTCCTGCTGGTAGGAGTAGGGCAGAATGTCCAGGGTATAGGCCTCGGCATTGTTGCTGTCAAAGTACTTTTCCGCCTTCAGCGCCCGGGCCAGCCGCTCCTTCTGCCCCTCATCGTAGTACTCAAACTCGTTGGAGTTCCAGTAGCTCTCAAATGTCGCGGCGATCTTGTCGATGGTCTCCGGCAGGTCGCTTTTCGTGACCTTCACGTTCCACTCCAGCCCGCTGGACATGGCGGCGTTGGACAAGTTTGATGAGCCCACGTAGGCCGTGGTGAAGCCGGTATCTCGATAGAACACATATGTCTTGGCATGCAGGCGTGTCCGCTTCGTGTCATAGCTGACCTTGATCTGGGTGTTGGGCAGTTGGCGGAGCTCCTCGATGGCCTTCACGTCGGTGGCACCCATATAGGACGTGGTGATGATCCGCAGCGTACCGCCGCGCTGGGTAAACGCGGTAAGCTCATCCATGATGAGGCGCAGGCCGCTCCACTTGATGAAGGAGACCAGCATATCGATCCGGTCGCTGGTGACGATCTCCTTTTTCAGCTCGGTATACATCTGCGGCTCATGCACCGCGCCGGTGAAAAGGGAGCTCTGCGCGATGGATGTCACGGGCCGGATGATTTCCGCTTTCTCGTCCAAGGCAAACATGCTGTTTTGCCTATCCAGGAGCGCGAGAAGCTGCTCCGCGCGCTCCGCCACAGTGAGCTCATCGAAGCCGGCCTCGGATGTTTCCGCGATGATCGTGGAAACGATGCGGTTGACCAGCTCCACCTGAGAGTTTACATCGCCGCCATTGTCCTGGACATTTTCAAGGCCTTTCTCCACCACGGCGGCCACATACTTTGCCAGGACCTTTGCCGCCTCCGCAGCGTCAATGGGCGCGGTCTGGCTGAGCTTGTCTGTCGCGGCAAGCTCTCTATCCAGCGACTTGTTGATGACCTGTTCGTATATCCCGTTGTGAAGCATGTTCATTCCTCCGCCTGTTCCACGTCCCCGCTCTCCACCAGCTCCCGATACCGGAAGCACTCCTTCACGTGGTCGTTGATGATCCCGCAGGCCTGCAGGTGGGCATAGACGGTCACGCTGCCGATGAACTTCATGCCCCGCTTCTTCAGGTCTCCGGCGATGCGGTCGGAGAGTTCGTTGGACGCCGGGATATGGCCTAACTCATGCCCTTTATAGAGCATCGTCTTCCCGTCGGTCCAGCCCCAGAGATAGTCCGAAAACGTGCCAAACTCCGCCCGGATGCGCTGGACGCACCGGGCGTTTTTGATGACCGCCTCGATCTTCCGCCGGGAGCGGATCATGCCGGGCGCGGCCATGATGCGCTCCACATCCTCATCGGTGTAGGCCGCCACCTTGTCATAATCGAACCCGTCAAAGCAGCCCCGGAATATCTCCCGCTTGCGCAGCACCGTGTCCCAGCTCAGGCCGCACTGCATGGCCTCCAGCATGAGAAACTCAAACTGCTTGCGGTCGTCATGGACCGGCACGCCCCACTCCTCGTCGTGGTAGCGTGTCTGCCGCTCATTCATCAGGCACCAGGGACATCTCTGCATAGCAAAACCTCATCCACTGCATTATCTTTTTTTCGGCAGATTTTAAGAAAACTCCAAAATCTGCCGAAGTTTTTACCTAGCCCTCACGCCAGGGTACTCCACGTCCACGGCTACACCGAACATATCCTCCACCTCGCCGGCCAGGACAATCTCCGCCGCCAAGCCAGGGTTTGTCTCCAGCTGCTCTGTCATATACCGGGCCGCCTCCTCATGCCGGGTGCCCGTGATGACATATATGCCATCCTTCGCGCCTATCCGGCGCAGGGGCAGGCGCGTCACCTGGTCCGGCCTGGCCTCCGCCCGCAGCGCGTCCCGCCACACCTCGCGATAGCTTCTCAATATGATGCTCATATATAGTTCTCCTTTTCATTTTACCGCAAAGCCGCTTATCCGGCAATGCCAAGTTGGCTGTCGTCAGTCCTCATCGTCCCACAAAAAGTCATAGAACATCATCTCACCGATGCTGAAGGGGCGGTCCTGCTCGGCCTTTTTCATCTTTCTGTACGTCTCGCCGTCCACCGTGATGGTACGTTCCTCAAAGACCTTTTTCTTCCCGAACAGGCCGTATTTCTCCACCTGGACCGGCGCTCTGACTTTGTGATTCATAAAAACACCTCCCGGTATCCCCATCCTACGCGCATCGCTGTCCCATAAACTGGTCAGCAGTGAAATTGGGATGTGCGCGTTGACAACTCTTCGCTTTTGTGGCAGAATAACAGCGACCTATAAAGAGTGCGCGAGGGACAAGCCCTGTGACCGCACAGCAACCTGCCGCCGGCAAGGTGCTAAAGCTTGATCGATAGGGCAGGATAACGGCAACAGCCCCATCGAGACGATGGGGCTGCTTTTTCGCTCTTTATGGGATCTTATCTGTAAGGAGCCTGTATCATGGAAAACACGACTGATCAAACCACCACCCCGAAGAAGCAGTACATAAGCGAAGGGCGGGTGCACGCCTTTCTCATCTGCGACCACTCTCTCACCGACAACAGCGCAGAGTTCTATGACTGGCTGGATGACGAAGGCTTCACCTTCGGCGGCCGCAAGGGCAATTATGGGGTCTGTCCCTGGTGCTATGCGGACATCACGCGAAAACTCTATGCTTTTGGGATGCCGGGCGTTCAGGTCGTCCCGGCCATCGGCGGCCACGCCATCACCGTCGATGAATTTAAGACGATCTACGCCATCTACAAGAAGTATGAGGGTAAGGAGATCTTCACCTTCCACACCAGTCGGTTTGATTATGACGCATCGGATTGACAAACCGACGCCTCTGTGACACGATGATATGAAAAGATCCGCGCGGGATAACGCGGAAAGCACATAAGGAGGAGCAAAATGATACGCTGTAATTTTAGTAAAGTACGCGAACGGGACATGGATCTGCTTTTTATTCAGGCGTTCATGTCAGACCCTGGTTTTGCAGAACTCGTGGTCAGTGAAACGAAGTTTTCATACCGCCCATTCTCCATTGTAAAGGCCGAACTTTCTCAATCCATCGGTGACCTTGGCGAGACTGACATCATCTTTGTCATAGAAGCATGCGGCGTGCGTCATGGGCTTCTCATCGAGGACAAGGTCGATGCGCCGGCTATGCCGGATCAGTATGAGAGATACATAAAGCGCGGGGCGTGGGGTATAAACCATGGCGAGTTTGCAGATTTCTCCGTGTTCATCTTCAGCCCGGAAAAGTACCACGAATTGAATGAAGAGGCCCAGAAATACGATCATTTCATTTCATACGAGCGGTTCCTGAAGTATTTTGGCGGGAAGGACGACACAATCAGCATCATGAGAAGCCAGCAGCTTGCCCAAGCCATTAAAAAGGCGAAAAGGCCCCCGACTGCCGACCTGGATCAAGCAGCAAACGCCTTTTTTGTGAGATACAAAGAATACCAGAAGAGATATTTCCCCTCCCTGAACTGCACCACAAAGGAAACGTCGAACGGCTGGTGGCCGCACTATCCGACCCGGTTGGGAAACGTGTATCTGTACCACAAGATGCAGGAGGGATATGTCGATCTGACATTCTCCAATGCGGCACGGGAACTGCCTGCCGTTGAGAAGTTGGCCGAGTGGCTGGAGGACCACGGCATATCCGGCGCCAAGGCAGTAAAAACCGGCATGGCAGGCGCAGTACGGATCGTCGTCCCAAAGCTGCATGTGCAGGAGCCGTTTGAGAATGCGAGCGAAGAGGATCTGCGGGCTTGCTTTTCCGCCATTCAATCTCTGGTGGAATTTGCGAACATCGCGGAGCTTGCAAGCTCAATCAGCGCACTGAAAAGGAACAAGTAACCAAAGGACAAAACCAGCCACGCAGGTGCAGTATATTGTGACTCGGACATACTTGGTCTTAAAGGCGAAATAGGTTTGATTTCTTTCTGGGGGCTTATCGCCAACAGCCTCATTCAGTGACCAATACCGAACTTGTTTTACCATTAGTGGCGAAGGAACGCACTCTTTCATCTCAGTTAAATTTTGTGCCTTGTGTTCATATTGTTCCCTTGTAACAATATAAACCATCTGTAAAAAGATAGATAGATTGGCTCAAATCTGCTTTGAACGATAAAGAGGGCACGCAGGGCTTATGACCTGCGTGCCCTCTTTATGCCCTGATTTCTAACAAAGCCATTATAGGATGATTGTGGCGGTGTTCCTCCCTATGCTTCTTCGTTCCACACGTCCTTGGCCAGGCGGAACACCGCCCACGCCTTGGGCCAGCCCACATAAAATCCCACATGGGTCACGATGGCGGCTATCTCCC
The DNA here is from genome assembly GCA_947632005.1 of uncultured Oscillospiraceae bacterium. GTDB lineage: Bacteria > Bacillota > Clostridia > Oscillospirales > Oscillospiraceae > CAJOIG01. Next base: position 63,033 of record CANRNU010000005.1, read on the forward strand.
CGCGGGTAACGCCGTGGGCCTTGGCGTTCTCCAGGTGGTAGATGAGAGACGAATCCGTGATGCCCGAGCTCATCAGGGCCACCACAGTAATGACGCACCGGGTCTTCAGGTCGATGTCCTGGTTGTTCCAGTTCTCCCCGAAGAGAACGTCGTCGTTGAAGTGGGCAAAATCCGGCGCGAAATCGCCAAGCTGGTCCCTGCCCGCGGTCTGTGTGATCTTCTCCATGATGATCCCTCCTGTCATGCAAAATACTTTTCGATCTCGCGCATCCGGGCCGACTGCTCCACATGGAAGGGGCAGCGGCTGTCGCAGTGGCCGCAGCCCACGCAGTCCGCGGCGGTCCTGGTGAGCGTGTGATAGTGCTCCGTCGCCAGTGGGTCCCCCGCTTTGGCCAAGTCGTAATACTTGTTGATGAGGCCCACATTCAGGCCCGCCGGGCAGGGCGCGCAGTGGTTGCAGTACACGCACCGGCCTTTGGACTCCTTCGGGGTGAGGTTGGCAATGACGGAATAATCTCGCTCTTCGTCGGATGCGTCAAAATACGCGAGATTCCGCTTCAGCTCCTCCACATTGGCCGCCCCGGGCAGCACCGTGAGTACGCCGGGCTTATCCAGGGCGTACTGAATGCACTGGGCTGGCGTCAGGGCCCGCTTGAAGGGGGACTGCTTCCCGTCCAGGAGTTGCCCCGCGTTAAAGGGCTTCATCACCGCGATGCCCACGTCCTCCGCCTCGCACCGCCGGTACAGCGCCTGCCGCTCCCCGTCAGAGCCGATGGCGTATTCGCCCTGGCCGTAGTCGTACATGGGGTTGATGGAGAACATGAGCATGTCCACGATGCCCTTGTCCAGCACATGGTGGACCGTGTCCGGGTTGTGGGAGGACAGGCCGATGTGCCGCACCACGCCCTGGGCCTTCATATCAAGCACATATTGCAGCGCCCCACTCTTTTCGTATGCCTCCACATCGGTCCGCTCGTCCAGACAGTGGATGAAGCCGAAGTCGATGGTGTCTGTTTTCAGATTGTCCAGCTGCCAGCCGATGGAGCGCTTGATTGCCTCCAGGTCGGTGGTCCATCCGTACTCCCCGGTGGTGTAGTTGGCACCGAAGTGGATCTGTAAGTACACGTTTTTGCGGCAGTCGGCCAAGGCCTTCCCGTAGGCCGGGAAGCAGGAGGCGTGGCCCGCCGCCAGGTCGAAGTAGTTGACGCCCAGCTGGACCGCCGTGCGCACCGTCTCAATGATGTCCTTCTCCTTCTGCTGGCCCACCACCGCCGAACCCATGCCGATGATGCCGATCTGTTCCCCGCCGTGGGGCAGTGTGCGATATTGCATAAGCGCCTCCTTCTATTATTCTCTCCGTATCAATTCCCCCAGAATATGGGATACTTCCGCATCTGTTCAAAGAGACACTGCCGGACCCGCTCCAGCATAGCCCCGTCATATATTTCGGACAGGTCCGCCAGCGCGTCCTCCACATTCTGCCGAGTAAAGCTGCACTTTAGCTGTGGCCCATAGAGTGCCTCTGCCGCGGCCATTTGCTCGTCGAAGCTCTCGTCAAAGGGCTTGGCCTTCACCCTGGAAATGCACTCATACACATCCGCTTCCATTGGGTAATCGTGTGTATCAGACAGCAGCGACAAGCCGTTGTCAAATGCCGGGCACAGGCGAAAAGCACCTGTTGACTCATTCCGGATGACCGCCAGGTTATTGGTATGCCGATCCTCGTTGAGAAACAGCGCGTCCATCTCAGTCAGCATCGTGATGTACTCCCCCACGCCTGCCAAACCCGTGACCGACTGGACGAAGTCCACTGTGTAGGCGATCCGCTCCGCCGGCCCGTCCATGCCCGCCATAGTCTGTGCCAAGCCCCGGCCCTTAAAGGCACGGTGCAGCCGCTCAAAGGGCACCAGCATTTCGTCCGCCGCCCGGAAATTTCCGCTTTCGCAGCCCGGCACAGTCCTGCTGTCACAGACGATATTCACCGGCTCATAGCGGACAAAGGCACCAATGTTGGACTCCTCCAGCAACCGGGATACAAGCACCTCACTCAGCGCCTCATACCCCATGTGATCCGCCTTGTACCACCTTCCCCGGAACTGCCACTTTGGTTGATCGCCTTTGGAGGTATGTCCGGTCAACGGCTCCCGTCGTGCTCCGCTCAGGTCAATGCTTTTCATGGTCCAACTCCCGCTCAAAATACCGAAACCTCAGCCACATATCATCGTCCGCTGTGCGTCCGTGAGTCTTTTCTGCGATCTGCAGCGGGTCATATACATCCAGCCCCAGCTGGCGCAGCAACACCTTCACGTCTCCCCTGCTCTCGGGGAAGCACCTCTCCCGGAGGAATACGTCCAGGTCTTCCCACGTGGGCGACTGGTTTACACCGAACGCCCGGTGCAGCACATCGTCCGTCTTGTTCCGCACCGTCAGCCTCTGCCGCATAAAATCCACATCGATCACCGAGCAGGGCCGCTGCCGCCACATATAAGTCATGCGCAGAGTGACGCCCTCTGCCGGCGCGGGCTCAGCCAGGTACCGCCCCACGATCTGCCGGGAGGTACCAAACTGTGCCGCTATCTCATCCATGGTCATTCCTCCATCCCGCAGGACTTCCATCCGTTGGACATCTTCCCCGCTGAACCTCCGTTTTCGCCCGGCGCCTCTCGGATTTTTCCTATTGACCGTCTCCGCCAGCTTCTTCAGCTGCTGCACATCATCTGTCCCAAAGATCTCCCGACAGAGCTTCCTGTAATCTGTTTTCATACCCTCACCGTCACTATTATATGCAACTATTTTAATTTAATTGCATTATATATCTATCCTCATCACTTGTCAAGCGTTACACTTCTGTAACAGGGCAAACTGTTACTTGATTTTAGTGAGATAAGAAACGCCATCCGATCAAAAGCATCGGATGGCGCTTCCCCGGTATGGTACTTATTCGACGCCGCTGCTAACCATGCTCATTGAAGTAATCCTCGGCGTCCTCGTAGTCGTAGAAGTCGTCGTAGTGGTAATAGTAAAACTCTTCCGGGTCGGAATAGTCTTGCACGTCGTAGGGGTCGGACCGGGTGGTCGTGGTCTTTTTCGACGTAGAGCTCGTGGTGCTTTTAGTGGTCGTGGCAGCCTTCTTCGTCGTAGTCGTAGTGCTTTTCGAGGAAGAGGATGAAGTATAGGATTTAGAACTCCAGGTCGAGGATGTGGACGGCTTTTTCGTGGGGGCGGGGTAAACGTCCTTGCCGTCTACCCGCAGAGTGGGTGCATTCCAAGGAGAGATATCATACTTTTTGCCGTCGCTGTGGACCGTCGGCATCGTAATACTGGTTTTGTTCACACGCCCGATCTCCAGATCGTTGAGCGCTTTCACCAGCGCATACTGGTCCCGGAGGGTGAGCCCGGAAAGGCCGCTCACCGTGATGTCGGGATAGTAAAGCAAAAGGGATTCGTCCTCTGACACGGAAAAAGTCACCTTCACAACATCCAGACCATACGCAAGACACACGGCTTTTACTTCGTCTACATAGGCTTGTCGGACGGCATTGGTTTGCCGGTATTTACGGACCCCTAAGAATAGGATCAGCAGGAGGCATAACACCAGGGCCACGCAGATGCCAATCGCTGTGCGGGGCTCAATGCCCTGGGATCGGTAGACCTGCTCTGGTGGGGGCGGGGCGGGCGACTTTGCCGGTTTGGCGCTGTTTTGCGGACGGACCTTCACTGGCACGGTTTTGGGCGGTGGGTAGGCACCACTTTCATAAATACTGTGCGGCGGGATACAGTCCTCTACGCTAAACTCGTCCTCGCCGCGGGCTTTGAGATCAGCGAGGGCCGCGTTGTATTCTTCCTCGGTCTCGTAGTCCTCCGGGCTCAGTTTGAAGCTGAACTCTGCGGTGGCCCGCCACTCATGCTTTGCCTCATCCAGCGCCTTTTCGTAGTTCTCCCGGAACTCATAGTCACGGGGGTCCAGGCCATATTCGGCTCCATCTTCGACTTCTTTGCGCCAGCTGTGGGCCAGGTCGTCATACATCCAGTCAGAGAAGAACTTGTCCGATTCACTTATCTTCCCGTCGCCGTCAAAGTCGTCGTACCAGAAATCATCAAAGGACATAAGGATGCCTCCAGAAGGAGATCTTGGTTAATTTAAGCATGTCACCAATTCATTATATTCTAAAATCCTCGTTATGTATAGCCCAAATAGAGGTACGTGCTGTAACCTATGTATTGTTTTCAAAATTGATTCGCTTACGGCAACAGCGAACCTGGATTGCTATGTCAAAATGCCGGCAGCGGCGATAGCGGGTGTGATTCCAATACTCCCTTGTGAGTAATAGCTGTGCGTGGTATAATGTCAAATATTGATAGAATTGTGGTTTTTAAGTAAATGATCTAAACACCCATGAAGTATCTGTCAGATGATGATCAAACCGGCCATATAGGGGGGGAGCACGTGGCGTCGCTAACGCATGTCTGCATGTGGTCAGACAACAGTTGGAAGCCAATTACAGCCGAACAAGCTGCAAGACTGCATCCAGGCGGGACAGTATCTGCACATAGTGGTCTGTTTATGTGTGACCTCTGTGGTCAATATGTCACTCTTACTGACGGTGATATCAGAATACGGTATTTCAAGCACAGTGCCTCCGAAAAAAGTAAGGATTGTCCTGAACGTACATTTGGTGCTGGGTATTCAATCTCTTATAACCCCAGGGAACATGCTTTGCCGATCCGTATTACGGATGTATCCTCAACTTCGTTCAGATTTGAAGTTGGCCTAATTCGTGCTCCAGTAGCTTTCCTCAGCAAAGGTTTTCGCATAGAAATCAAGCCAAAGGGAGTTCCTGGCATATCATATGTGTTTAATAGAGAGCGACTGAATTGCGACCACATTACATATCTTCCTATCGGAGAAAGGCCATTTGAAAAATACACTCTCAGTTTTCAGGGTGGAGACGGCATATTAAGCGAGTTTTGGCCAGCAGAAATCAATGGTATTGATCCAGATGGGACGTTATTTGAAACGGCTTCGGGCAAGAAGCTTACATACGATGCCGATGTCGAGATCGGGAAGGAATACTATCTGTTAAAGCGAGGCCGTATCTGTAAGAGTTCATGTGGCAGTGTGCAAATACGACAAATCACTCAAAAACTCTTTGGTTGGAATATGTGGTCCCTTTATGTTGTTTCCGTATCTGCATTTGATGAGGATGCCGCACGTTTCTATCTCGACCTTCATTGCCGCTTAACAGATCATCCCGTTTCACTACAACCAGTGTGGCCGCTATATGTGGAAGGCAATTATATAATAAAGCATAATCACAACAAGATGTTTATTCTTGTTGATGGCAATATAGCCGCAGTCAAGACTTTTCCCACTGCGACAGTACATGTACTAAATGACAGAACAGCCAGAGAAAAATTATATGAAGTGTTCTGCTCCGGCAGACAGCAGTTAATATCCGCAGGCCGCACTCACACCCTGCAATATACTTACTTTTGGAAAGAACCCCTTAATCAAGAGGGGTCACTTCCAACCATTTCAGTAACCGATACTGCCGGTATCGAGATGGCTCCTGGCGAAGCCACTTCTCTACCGCCCAAAAGAATTCTGTGCTTTAAATCAACCTATGATAGCACGATTATTATTTCCAATAATGATCATGTTATAGACAAGCGAACAGTTCCTGCAGACAAATATATTGAGTTGGGCGACCTATCTTTCGGTTTTAGTGTGCAAGTTATTATTGGTCTTGATGCTATATGGCAAATTAGATTTAAGAAACACCAGTTAGATGTTGCGGATGACGAAGATGAGCTATTAAAGCAATTAACAAATGTGTCAGGAATATACATTCCCGTCCCACATTCCATACGAAACATATTGGCAAGGATGAAACGCTATCCTAAAATATGCCAATGGATCAGAAAATGTATAAATAATGGCACTATCAATGAGCAATCATATCGCAGGTTGCAAAATGCCTACCGTCGCATGAACACAAAAGATAAGGAGATACATTATGAATTACATTGATCTTCTTACCCCGGAAGAAAAAGACACCCTCTGCAAGATCATCACTGGCCGAGAGTTCAAAGAACTTTTTAAGAATAACGAGCGAGAGTTCCAAAAATTACGAAAGGGCTTTCGGGCTAAATCCTTGACAGAGCAGTTTGCGTTGTCTACTGCTATGTCCAACGTCGACAAGCCTTTTATCGCGACGTATATCAATGGGCTAGTAGATATGTGGCTTAAAGAAATTCAGAAAAATGTAGAGAAGCTTGAAGCGGAAGGATCAACCCATAACGTTGCGTTAGCAACAACAATGCTTGACTCATTTTTTGTCAACAATGTAGATTTATACCTCAAGCTCACGGGCAAAGCGTCTGATATGGATACTTGCTCCGCAATTCTTGATAGAATGACAAGTATCAAATCTGAGCGCAAGAGAAATGAAGAAACAGCTAATCAAATCAGAGCTATAGAAGAAGAAAAACGCCAGTTGTATGATCAGCTTAAAGAGGTGCAGCAGAATGCTAATACTATAAGAACTGAGTACGAGCGAAGAATCCAAGAAGTTGAACAAGAGAATAGCACATTGACCTCTCAACTGACTGAGGCGCAAGAGAAAATCACAGAATTACAAACTGCTCCTGCCAAAATTACTAGCGAAGATGTAGATTATCTCGCACAGTATGATGATACCGACGCTACTATTCTACACGCCGTAAGTAATGATGAAATCGTTTCATTGTGTGGTGTTATCTCAGATTATAATGGCCAAAAATGGCTTATGCGGTATGCTGACCTAAGTAATAACGGGCATTATCATGTTTTTCACAAACGGGAAGACACCCCATCATACTTCACCAATCGGGATAAGATATTTTATAAAGATGGTCCCTCTAACGATGGTTTCTATGGCATTTGGACTTGGTCCGCGATACCAAGCGAGAAGGACCCATCAAAAGATTATATTATATCCCGATATAAACCTGATCTTAATGCTATTGAAGTCGCTGTTATAACTAATACGTCAGACCTTGATAGTCTGGTAAACCAACTGAAGTCCGGAATTGAATACATACCTCACAGTCGTAGGATCATGTTCTCTTTTTGCTCATCGAAAGGGATGTATACAGGCATTCTATGTAACTGTGATGAACTCAATAGTATTAATGGAAAGATCTCCTTTTCTGAAGGTTGTGCTGTTGTTCCTATATATGTGTTCCCCAGTGATAATATAATGCGTTTGGATAATGGGCTTTCCTTCTACAAAAACGCATTTGCGGGAACGCCAGACAAACTCTACCATTTAAAAACCCCTCTTGAAATTGTAAAAAGCATCGTTACCTCATCAATCTCCTGGCCCACATATAAAACAAGGGGAATCATACGTGCTGATTACAGAACTTTTAAGGATTTCCTCTGTGCGATCCCGGTCGATGATATAACCCGCCAAATTGAGACTGCATGCCATTGTTCCAGTCCTGCTGCAAAAGCATTGCTGGAAGAATTCCTGAGCACAGCCAAGAAATATGTTGATGGAAATAGCTTAGAAGACGATATAATCCTCTCTGCCATTTCTGCAAGTGCCGAGCTTCAGGAGAGAGCAAAAACACTGATCCGCGCAGATTGGGAAACTGAGAACAAGGGCTTACTGGCTGACGCCCAAGAAAAGCTCAAAGCACTTGACGGAAAAATAAATGACGCTACCACCCAGTTAGCTGAGGCTCAAGAGGAACTTAATAAGACTAAATTGGAAGAAGATCGCCTTACTGGCGTCATAGCAGAAAAGGAAAAACTTGCTGAAGATGTTGAAAAGGCAGTATCTGAAAGAATCCAGCAAGCACGTAAGCATGCGGCCGATTTCATTGCAAACATGGCATTTGTTACTGGTCAACAGATACAACTTTCAGTTGATGTGGATTCTGCCGCAAACAAAGTTGCCTCTGATCCTGTTGTTGCCCAATATCAGGTGTTTTCTCCTTATGAAGAACTTAGCGACCTTGAGGCACATCATTCTTGGGCAGACGTGATTGATACAGCTACATTTGAGTTTGGGGAAGCAGGAGTTACAGAGCAATATAGAAGAGGCTTAGCTGCTTTCCTTTGTGCTGCTTTTATTGAGAAGCAACCAATTTTCCTTGTTGGCCCTAATTCACTTGATATTGTTCAAGCGTTTTGTGCATCCGTAAGCGCTCACAAATATGGACTGCTATGTTGTGAGGGCAACTATGACAATAAAGTAACTTCGAGAATTGGTGCCACTGGCGAAGACATTGTGATAATCAATAACCTTCTCTCAAGCAGATGGATGAACCGGCTTCCTGAGATTGTCTTCAATAAGGACATATTTTATGTCGCTACTCATCCATATGCAGAGGACATTCAAGTTGAGCCTCAGAGCCTGTATGGATTTGTGCTTCCGCTGTTCACAGAGTTCTTTGTGGACAAAACAGCAACCGGCAAATACTATGGAGGTTATTTTGCAGATGACTTCAAGCCCTATTCAGCGCCAAAGGGCATACATAAAGAACCGAAAGTCCTCTCAAGCTTATCCATAAGCTCTTTCGTCAAGAACAGAATCAACAATCTTGTTACTACGATGCATGGCATTTATCCAAGCACAACAGCAGATGACGAATTCTTGTTTTCCGTCTTTCCCATTGCTTATGCGTCACTGGAAGTTGAAAAACTTGTAGATGCAGTTGCCGATCCACAGAAAGGTTTTACAATTTCTGCAAACCTAAAACGTGATCTGCGCCATGTAATGGGAGACGTTTAATGGACAAGTATACCGGGCTTCTTTCAGTCATATCAAACCAGTATCACATCAAAAGAGGACTACAAGAAACTGAAGAAAGTTGGAAAACACGTCTGATTTATAGCATCTGTGGAATGATGGCTTATGCGGCACTTTGGGATGATCTTGAAGAGCCAATTTCCATTGTGCATTTGAAGAAAAGAATCCGCAGCATACTTTCTGCTTACAAATCAATCTACCCTGAGCTTTCCATAAGTTTACCGTATGCCTCCGCAGATCTTGAGGACGAGATCGCTAACCTATTTCTAAGCACAGGGGTAGTTTATCACCGCCCTAACAGAATCGCTCCATCAATGAAACACGAAGAGTTGTTCAGCGGTATTCTGTTCCAACGGGGTATTCCACTTGATAACATTTCCCATGTCTCTGGTATTGGGTATTACTCAAAACAAGATGGAGGCACAAATCCAGATAAGATAAAAACAATGTTCGGCCTTGAGCAAAAGAATCTGCAGCTTTTGTGGCACGAAACATTAACCACTGCTATCTGGAAATCCACTCAGTTTTTTGAACATAACATAGAATATCTCCGCCTAATGCCTCCATTCACTCGAGGATATTGGATAACCACGCCAGATACTACTGGTGTAGTTTCAATCCTTCGAATCGGAGTAAACGGTTCCCAACTGTATTATCTTTACCGTTATGCTGGCGCAACACTAGAAGTTAGTCCTCTTCCTCAGTGGCAAGTGGAGTCCTCTCATTACAGAACACTTGCATGCGCCTGTTTATCAACCTACGGTACATTGGCGCCAATAGAGTTTGCTGAGGATGGTGAATTGACCCATATACGTTTTGGCTATTTGCTTCCTCCCCGCGAACTTGATTTTTTGAAGCTCTACAGTTGGCCTGAGGAATGCACATCACTCCCAAGCGATTTTAAGCGAAAGCTATCAACAGAAGTCTTTAGGGCTATTAGGGATATTCTATCTGATGAAGGATATAAATTTAAAGGAGCGACGATCTGATGACAACTGGAGCTAATTCTGTTCATAAGCAACTGCGGACGGAGTTGGAAGACTATATTAAATCGCAGTATTTTGGAAAGTCACCGCTCCTTCTTTCAGCATTAAATAATCATATTGATGACGAAGGCTTGCTCTATCAGAAGCCATTTATTGAGTCATCTCCTGCATATCTTACAGTACAAAACGGTATTGAAGGAGCATCTATTGAGCCCTGGATGAAAGAGTATTTTTTGCAACTATCTGAGGCGGGAATTGGTGTTTTCCCATCTCCATTTGCTCATCAGATTACCGCACTTGAAGCTGCGGTCAAAGGAGAAGACCTATTCGTTTCAACCGGCACAGGTTCTGGTAAAACAGAGTGCTTTATGTGGCCGCTTCTTGCAAAGATGGCAGCTGAGGCAAAAACATCCAAGAAAACGTGGGAAAAACGGGGTATTCGCACAATTATTATGTACCCAATGAACGCCCTAGTTTCTGACCAAGTTAGCCGACTTAGGAGGATGATTGGAGATCCTGATAAGAAGTTTATCCGGATTTTCAGAAATACCTGCGGTAGTGAAGTCCGCCGCCCTCAGTTTGGCATGTATACCGGCAGGACTCCGTACCCCGGGGAGCAGTCTTCTCCAGGACAAGACAGAAAACTAGAAAAGACCTTGGCAAGAATGTCTTTTCCACAGAATGATTCTGAAAAAGAGTTCTTCAGTCATCTTCTCAAGGAGGGAAAGATCCCTGCAAAGGATGATATGAATCTGTTCCTGCGCGGGCTTCATGAAGGTAGGCATATTCCAAACGATGAGGATGCGGAGTTAATAACCCGCTTTGAAATGCAGCAATTCTGCCCGGACATTCTTATTACGAACTATTCCATGCTGGAATACATGCTGCTACGCCCAAGAGAACAGAAAATCTGGGATGATACACGCGAATGGATTAATTCAAATCCTAACAACAAGCTGCTTTTTGTCATTGATGAAGCTCACATGTATCGCGGCTCATCGGGCGGCGAGGTTGCGTTGCTGATTCGCAGACTTTTCCATAAACTCGGGATTGGCCGGGATCGTGTACAATTCATACTTACTACCGCAAGCATGCCCAACAAGGATCAACAAGACATTGATTCTGTAATGAAGTTCGCAAATGAACTTACCGCCTCCGACACGGGTAGTCATTTTCGTTATCTCACCGGTGAAAAAGAGGTCATTGATGGGCAGTTGAAGTATGATATACCAGTTGGGCTTCTCTTAAACTCCGATCCTAATGAATTTGAGAACAAGGATGAGGTAAAGCTTTCTGCGCTTTTGTCGTTCTGGCGTCAGCTAGAGGGCTTTGACCAAAGCATCAGCACTCTGGAATCAGTTTGCAACTGGATGTACGAAAATCTTGTGTATTATCGTCCATTTCATGAACTCATAAGGTATTGTCGTGGAAACGCAGTATCTTTAAGCGAACTGTCTTCTGGCATCTTCCCTGATCTCGGTCAAGAAAACGCATTAAAAGCTGTCAGCGTCCTTTTGGCTATGGCACCTCTTGCAAAAAACGATAAGGGCTCTGTTCTTTTCCCGGCACGCATGCATATGCTTTTTAAAGGTATTTCAGGCGTCTATGCATGTGCAAATGTGGATTGCAGTTGTTCTCATTCTGAAGGAGGCCTTACTTTAGGGGAGCTCTATTTGTCTGATGGTAATTTGATTTGCCCGCATTGTGGCAGTGTTGTATATGAGCTTTATAACGACAGGCGCTGTGGCGCACTATTCTTCAAGGGCTATGTCCTTGAAGATGACTCAAATCTTCATGGGAATGTATACCTGTGGCATTACCCCGGTCAGTTAATGGACCACCGGATGAAAGAAGTACATTTATTTATCCCCACAGATGATTTTGAGTTGCCCGCAAAGCAGGGTAAGAATGTCATAAAGCCATGTTATCTTGATGTCAAGAGTGGGTTTATCAACTTTACAGATGATTCTTCCGCCAATAAGCCCTGGATGAGAAAACTATACTACTGCAACTACTCCGCAAAAGGTAGGCCACAAATTATCACCTTCCCTACCTGTCCACATTGCAGGCATCAGCTTTCCACATTGCAGCTTACATCATTCAGCACTCGAGGGAATCAATCTTTCTTCAACTTAATCCAATCGCAGTTTCAACTGCAACCTGCCGTACAGGGAAAAGATAGCGATCCTGATCGCTTCCCTAATGAGGGACGCAAAGTTTTACTGTTCTCGGATAGTCGTCAGCGTGCAGCAAAGTTAGCCAGAGATATGTCTGATGCGTCAGATATCTCCGCCGCAAGGCAGTTGTTCGCGATAGCAATAAAAACAATGGAAGATCAAACTGTCGAGCAATCAATGAATTCGCTGTACGATTACTTTTGTCTTGCAGCTGGTCAACATCACGTGCAGATGTTCCATGCCCATGAACGTGCGAAGTTCGCAGAAGATTGTGCTTTTGCAATGAACAACTATAGACGATGCGCAAGGCGAGGAATATCCTATACTCCGAGATTTACTATCGCAAACGCTCCAGTGCAGATGCAAGAGCATCTTCTTCGATTGTTCGCTGGTGGCTATAACACCTTGTACGACTCCGCTACAAGTTGGCTTGAACCTACTGATCAAGCGCTCTTTGATGCTATTGATGCTCTTGAAGAAAACAATATAATTGTCACTGATGAAGAGTTCATTGAGCTTTTCAATGCCTGGATGCTATCAATCTGTGACATGTATACAGCTATTGGCCATACTATCAATGATTCAGTTCGTTTAAAAGTTCGCCCAAACTATGGTGGCTATGGCCTTGACAAAGATTGGGAATTTTCAAAAGTCATCCATGAAATCATGGGATGGGGTGACGAAAATGAAACCGAGTTGGTTTGGAAACGAGTACTAAAAGAGGCATTTCTTGACTCTGCACAGCCTGATAATGGAAAACTATATGTCGATCTTTCTAGAATAAAACCACGTTTTGATGATGCTCATGTATGGTATAAGTGTGAAAAGTGCTCGGAACTGACCCCCTTTCCCCTAAAAGGAAAATGCCCAAGCTGCGGCTCCGCTCATATTCATAAGATGAGCTCAAATGAATACGAAGCACTGGTTTTCTGGAGAAAACCTGTCTCTGACGCTCTCCAGGGTGAGCCAATTCATGTGATTGACACAGAGGAGCACACTGCTCAGCTCTCGCATAAAGACCAACGTGATGATTACTGGAGCAAAACTGAACAATATGAATTGCGTTTCCAGGACTTGATCCAAGATGGAGAAACGCCTGTTGATATTCTCAGTAGCACAACCACGATGGAAGTTGGTATTGATATTGGCTCCTTAGTGGCAGTTGGCTTGCGGAATATTCCTCCAATGCGTGAAAACTATCAACAACGAGCAGGACGAGCGGGCCGGCGTGGATCCAGTTTATCGACAATAGTTACCTTTTGTGAAGATGGCCCTCACGACACATTATATTTTAATAATCCAATTCCTATGTTCCGCGGTGATCCTCGCAGGCCTTGGGTTGATACACAAAGCGAGAAACTTCTCCAGCGCCATTTAACCATGGTTATCTTACAGGAGTTTCTCGCGGAAAATCATACGAGCCTTGATACGATTCCTGCCGCACTCTTTCTTGAAGACTACCTTGACAATTTTAAGCGCTATCTTTCCTCTTACAATATTGACCAGGACAAGTGTCTTCTTCCTGTTGGCACAACACTAAACTATTCATTATTTGAGAGTGATCTTGATCGAGCATTTGATACACTTAAAGAAAAATGCCGGTCTCATCCTGAGCTTTTTGGTATAGAAGAAGGGGCCAATGAAAGTGACGCAAAGGTTCTCCTGGATGCCCTCTATGAAGAAGGTATCATCCCAACATATTCTTTTCCGAAGAATGTCGTAAGTACATACATACCAGATATGAACGGGAAAATCCTTTATGAGGTTGACCGGGGACTCGATGTAGCTATCGGCGAATATGCCCCAGGTAGAGCAATAGTTGTTGACAAACAAACCTATCAGATTGGCGGATTCTATTACCCTGGAAGTGAACGTCGTCATGGTCAGGCACTAACTCCGGCACGTTCCTATACAGATGACCCGAATTTTGTAAAGCCAGTTATTTCTTGCGATGAGTGTGGCTGGTTCGGCTTGGCAGAAGAGAAGACAACGTGTTGCCCGTTCTGTGGAAACAGCAACCTGAAGACCTCTCGTAAAATGATGCGTCCCTGGGGCTTTGCACCAAGAAACGCTGAATCAATACCAGATGCCCAGCTATTGGAAGAATACACCGCTGTACAGCAACCCTTGTATTCAACTCTACCAGATGCAGAAGAAATGAAACTCATCCCAGGGTGTAGAAACATAAGGATCGCCTCTCGAACAAACCAACGAATCATCATGCTGAACAAAGGTTCTGGTGACAAAGGCTTCATGGTGTGCAAGGATTGTGGTGCTTCCATGCCGGGTGATGACATTTCCGTTTTGAAGAATATTGAAAGACCATTCAAGTCAAAGTATGCCAGGAGCAAATGTCATCATATCAATTCCTTTAATGTGAATCTTGGATATGATTTCATAACCGATATGCTAGTTCTTGAATTCACAATTGATGACAGGGTTATCGACGCAAGTCGAAATAATAATCCCTGGCTCATTCGGGCAGCTCAATCCTTAGCTGAAGCACTCCGACTAGCCGCTAGCAAAAAACTCGATGTTGAATTTACTGAACTTGTAACTGGTTATCGTCTCAGAACCGGACCTGAAGCCTCATATGTTGATATCTATCTATATGACAGCCTATCAAGTGGGGCTGGGTATGCGGTCAGCGTAGCTGATACTATTGTCGAGCTACTCTCTGATATAGATGGGCTCCTAGGTTCCTGCGATTGCGGATCGGCATGTTCTAAATGCTTAAAACATTATAGGAATCAACATGTACACGGTATACTTGACCGTTTTGCTGCGCTTCAACTCCTTAGATGGGGTGTTGATGGAATGAAAGCACCTTCTATCAGACCCGATGCACAGATTAACATGATCATGCCTTTAGCAAACATTCTCAAGCAATCTGGTTGCGAAGTTATTGCTGACGGAGAAGTGATCACTGTATCTAGGCGAAGACGCACAAAGAACGTTGTAATATATCCAGCAATGTGGGTTGAACCACATGCCTCCAACACAATTTTTGTGAGTGATGCTTATATTAAGTATGCCAAGCCATATGCTGTTCAAAAGATTCTCGACAACATTTAAACCTGTCCTCCATCCATATTCAGATTGAGAACAGGCGAAATTACAAAGCCCACTGACCATTTTGGCCGGTGGGCTGTGTGGCATTTATAAAACACTATATCCTCAACCTAAGAGAATTGGGCAACGGTCTGTTGGCGTCTTTTCGCGTAGCATATCCACTATTTTTCCCTCTCAACTGTTATTTCTTTGCCATTCGACCTAACGAAAATATCCCCATCTTGGTCGGTACGGTACATTTTGGGTTTCCATGTTTTGCTGTCCAACAAATCAAGTGTTCGCTGATCTGGATGGCCGTATGTATTCCTTTCTCCAACGGATATTACCGCATAATCCGGCATAAAAGTTCCCAAGAACCGATACAAGGCATACGAGTATGCCCCATGATGAGGAATCTTCATTAAATCAACTTTAAACTGTGCATCGGTACCTTTCTGGAATTTGTCAGATATTCTCGTCTGCGCTCCCTCCTCTATATCCCCAGTAAACAGGAACGTAGTTTTTCCATATGTCACCAGCAGCACAAGCGAATCATTGGGTTCCTCCCCTCCTGCGTCAACAACTTCTACTGTTGCACTCCCTAAATCAAATTTATCTCCTACAGAAGGCTTTGTAATTACTTGAGAACTATATTCCCTGATTCGTCCTCGAAGTTCCGAAAAATCTCCTATGTTGCTATTTTCTTCCATATAGATCGATCTATCTATAGAGGAAGCATAAGTTAGAATTTTCATCAGCCCACCGATATGATCCTTATGAAAATGAGATATAACCAAGATATCGAGATGCTGAATTCCCTTTCCTCCTTTTTCTTCCTTTAAGACATTATATACTATATCGCCACCTTTCACATTTCCGCCATCGATCAACATATAGTGACCGTCGCACTCCACCAATGCCGCATCTCCTTGTCCCACATCAATAAAGCGGATGCTGAAAGTTGAGTCTTTAGAACAAGCGCAAAAGGATAACAGCGCGGCAAGTAGCAGTAGAAATGCTAACAGTCTTACTTTCATTCTTGTTTAAATACCACCTTGTCAGTAAAAATCCAACGGTCCTGATGTTCGTCAACTATGAAATTGAAGACATGTGCGTTGTCTTCATCTGCATTGGTGATACTAACCGTTACTCTTGAATCATCCGTCCATTCATAGCCCTTCATCTGCTTGCTGGACACGTGAGCATAGAAGGAATCTACAGTCGTTCCTTCCCTGTCAACCTTAGTAATGGTGCAATCATCAAATGTTTCACTTTTCCCATCACCAGTGACTGCGACAGAAATATCTGCCCCAGAGGACAAAAGGTTGACAGGAACTAAAATTTCGTCTCTGGAAAGGTCAATACTGTAACTATTCTCAGGCGCAGAAAAGGAATAGCGGTCATTGATCGGGTCTACCAGGAATATGCCATTTTCATCCGTCTGTAGGATCGCCTCGATCTCCGACTTTTCCGTTTCACTGATGTGCAGTTCTTCGGCAAGCGCAATCAACAGATCACAGTTCAAAACAAGAGGTTCATACAACGAAGGAAGTTCAGTTTTCCTGACTTCTTTTAATTCCTTATTATATGCCTTTAGGCGATCCTTTTCATCCTTGTATTGTTTTTCTGCCTCTTTCTTCTCTTTTGATGTCATGAATCTATAATCCGGCTCTGCAATTTCCAACTCCTTCACATCATCCAGATATGTAGCGTTCAACGCTCTTTGTTCATCCAGAAGGATTGTGACATTATCGTATGCTATGTCATACGCAGCTTGCAAGTATTTCTGATCATTCGTCTTAGCATAAAGATCCAAATACACCTGCGCGGCAAAATAGCGAATCGACCACTCTTCTGTAGTAGTATTCTCTATGATGGCGTCAGCATACCCCTTACTTCTGGAGATATACTCATCTCCGTCGTAGGTTTCTTGTACGGCAACTATAGCCTTTGGAAGGATCTGGACGTAATTATAATCTTTACGATAGATCCCTGTTGCCAAATCGTTGTACCTATCAACGCATTCCAGACATTTCGCGTACTGTGATGTCTCAAAATAGCAGTCAGCTAATTCGAGCCAATAATTGCCCAACAGTTTATATGTCTCTTCTTCTGCCTCTAACCTGTGGATCTTCTCATGTACAGAATCTATCTCACTGATTTCAGCAAAGTTTTCTATCGCCTTCTCATTCAGTGTGAGTTTTCCATCCAAGCCGTACTCTTGGACAATATCAACCATGTAGTCAAAAGCTCTTTCCCTGTTCTTCTGAATCGCGGCAGTTTCTTCATCGTCAAGTTCCCAACCGCTCAACAAGAAGGCCCGGTCCGCTGCTTCATTAGCGCTCTTGTATTTGTTGTACGAGTCAACGACTGTATATACAACACTTGTAGCCAACCGCTTCCAATCAAATGAGTTCGCCACAGACAAAACAGCAAGAGGATTCGGCACCGCGCTTCGAATGGTAGTAGCCTTATCCTGATTATAAATGTACTGCAGCCGGTCCCTTTTAACAGAAATGTTGATATAGGACTTTATGATATCTCTCAAGTTTTGGAGGTGCTCCTGAGTGGTTTCGTCAATCGCCCCAGGATTGATGTCATTTAGTAAAGATGTGTAGATATCATCCAGGATAAGACGGTTATCCTTAGAAATGCGGATCTCTTCCGCTGTAATAGCCAAGTAATACAGCATCGAGAACGAATTCCTCTGCCGTTCAGTCAGTTCTGGAATATCCACCGTTTCCTCCGGCGTAGTAAAAGCGGATGACGGCAGTACGGCCTCTGACGACACGATATCTTGGGCAGAATATGCCTCATTTGGTCCTTCAGAGGAGACTGGCACCATTGTTTCTTCTGGGGGAACATCAGTCCCCATGTTGGCAGGGGAAGGTTCTATGTCAGAATTTGTAGTCTGGGCATTTGAACTGCATCCAAATAGCGGCATGGCCATTGCTAGAGCAATTAACACAGCAAGAACCCGCCCAATCAATAATTTCTTCATATGTATCTCTCCATTTATACCCTGTCAAACTTCTTTGAAAACAGCCTATCTTAAGGGTAATATGAACGGTGTCCAATAAAACACCCTTCCAACCTCAGGTCCTCCCATTTTATTTCAAGAAGAGAGAGTTCTTCACGTCAGCACTAGCCAAAAGTGGCCATGCCTTTGTTTAGCGACCCCAACCCATCAGCAAAACCCGGGCAATCTAGTTGAACTATAAATTCACCTTTCTTGAACTATAATTCTTCTCATTTGAACTATAATCCGTCTTTCTTGAACTATAATTTAAACTATAGCGTCCCTTTCGTCAAGCCCGGCTGCCTAGGGTAAGGCCCCTGCCCTTGCCCCCCTTATATACCTTTACTTTTTTCGCATTTGTGATATAATAAGTAAAGGAATGAGGTGAATGATGTGCTCTCCTATGCGGGGCTGCTTCAAAAGCTGCAGGAGCACGGGCTGACGAAGACCGCCCTCGCCGCTCAGCTTGGTATATCCTCCCGCACCGTTGCCAAGATCGGCCGCGGGGAGAGGATCGCGGACCATGTGCTCAAAAAAATAGCCGCATATCTGGACTGCTTTCCCGAGGAGCTCTGCAGAACCATCTCTGACAACGCCCTGCTTCAGACGCTCCGGGACGAGAAGAGCGCTCATATCTCCGGCGGCATTTACCATGAGCTGCAGGTGCGCATGACGTACAACTCCAATCATATGGAGGGCAGTAAGCTCAATGAGGAGCAAACGCGGCTCATCTTTGAGACCAGTACCATCGCCGTGGACGAGGCCATCCCTGTGGATGACGTCATTGAGACGGTCAACCACTTCCGGGCCATTGACTATGTGATAGACCTGGCGGAGGCGTCGCTCTCCGAAGCCATTATCAAAGAACTGCACCGCATCCTGAAACAGGGAACCACGGACTCTACCCTGCCGTGGTTCGCTGTGGGCGAATACAAGAAGCGCCCCAACATGGCCGGCGGCCTTGAGACCGCCAAGCCAAAGGATGTTCCCGCCCGCATGGAAAACCTGCTCGCCGGGTACGAGGCCATCGATGCCGTCACCATCAACGATACTATTCGGTTTCACTGGGAGTTTGAGCGCATTCATCCGTTCCAGGACGGCAACGGCAGAGTCGGCCGGCTCATCGCCCTCAAGGAGTGTCTTCGCCACGGCATCGTCCCCTTCCTCATCGAGGATGACAAGAAGCTGTACTACTACCGGGGCCTGGCCGAATGGGAGCGTGAAAGAGGCTGGCTGACCGATACCTGCCTGGACGGCCAGGACACTTTCCGCCGCCTGATGGATATGTTTGAAATACAGTGACATCCCCACCATGGGGGATGCCATACTTTAGTCTTCATATTGTGAATAGGGAGGCACATCTGTGCCTCCCTCTCTTCATACGTATATCACTTCTTCGTAGACAATCTCCCGGGCGCGAGCGGCGATGTTGTTCATCCGACCCACCCATGCCATCTGGTCCCTTGCCTTCAGCTCCTCCGTGATGCCTTCGCTGGCCGCCATCTGCTCCACCAGGCGGGAGTACATTTCCCTGGCTCGCTCGTCCGTGTCGGCCAAGTGGGCGTTCAGCCCTCCGCTGGTCAGCAGATGGGAAAACGTGCCCCTGCGGTGCCGCTTTAGGTACTCCATCCGCCGCTTTCCCCACACACCCACAGGGCTCTCCGCCTCCTGGTGCGGCAACAGGTTCGGCAAATAGTAGTCCCCCACCAGCGTGTAGCCGATGCCGTTGATCTCTTTGTACTGTTCCATCGCGCAGACCTCCTTGTTTTTTCTTCCATCATACTAGGAAGTCCGCGGTCTGTCGAATGTGTGAAATGCTGTGGCAGGCTAATTTCCTAATACCACGCGCCCGTTCTTTTTCTGCCATTCCTTATATTCATCAACATCATCCTTGACAAGCTTTAGAGCCGCTGCTACAACAGCGGCATCATCGGCAAGGCCAAGAACAGGAATGGAATCCGGAATCAGGTCAAAGTGGTTGAAAAGGTATATCAGTGCACCTACGATAGCAATAATGCTTCCAATTGGAATGTCAGTGTATTCCTTTTTTATGTAAGAGCGGACCAAGGAGATCAGTATCGGAACAGATGATAATCCAGAACCAATAGCCGGTATCTTTTGCAGCTTTCGCTCCAATCGTTCCAAAAACCTCTCAAGTTTATCCTGGTCTTTAAGAAGTTCCTCCGCTTCTGATGAATTCTTGTTGAGTTCATTCTCTATGACCTCTTCGGAAATTTTAGACATTTGTTTACCCTCCGTTCATTAAATCTAAAGTCTCTTTGCTTATTTCGATTGTTTTTTATTCTTTTTCACTCGCCTTTTCTATACGCCCAGTGGCTCGCCACGCGGCACTTGACCAGCGATCCCTCCGCCGTCAGGGCGGCCAGGATACGGTTGGCCGTGGCGGGGGACACGCCGCACAGCGCGCGCACATCCGCGTTGCTGATATGGTCGTGGGTCCGCAGATACCCCTCGATCTTCCGCCGGCGGGCAGCGGCCCTGTCTGCCGCTCCATCGCTCATTTCATCGCTCGCATCCAGCGCCTCCATGAGCGATGACTTGATGACCGACAGCATGAACTCGATGAAAGCCGTGGACTCGCCCGCGTCGTTGGAGGCGTTGATGGCGTCATAGTAGCCCTGCTGATTAGCATGGATGATGGACTCCACCGGCAGCCAGGCGAAGATCGGGGCCCACCTGGACAGCAGCAGCGTGTGCCACAGCCGCCCGATGCGGCCATTGCCGTCGGCGAAGGGGTGGATGAGCTCCAGCTCGTAGTGGAACACGCAGCTTTTGATCAGCATATGCACGTCGCTGTCCCGGGTCCAGTCCAGCAGCTTTTGCACTGACTCCGGCACATACTGGGGCAGCGTGCCCAGATGCACCACCCGTCCGGTCTGGTCCACCACGCCCACCGGCCGGGAGCGGAACACGCCGGACTCCTCCACCAGCCCCCGGGTCATCACCCCATGGGCCGTCAGCAGGTCGTCTATGGAATAGGGGTCCAGCCCGTCCAG
>CANRNU010000006.1 GCA_947632005.1 uncultured Oscillospiraceae bacterium
ATCGGCGCCGTGGGTCTGGCGCTGAGCTTTCTGGCGGCCGTGGCCGCGTCCATGCTGGGCGGGCTGATCTACGCCTTCCTGACCATCACCCTCCGGGCCAACCAGAACGTCACGGGCCTGACCCTGACCATCTTTGGGGCGGGGCTTGCCAACCTCTTCGGCGGCAGTCTCAACGCCATGGCCGGCGGTGTGGGCCAGATCAGCGTGGCCGTCACCAGCCGGGCCTACCGGGCCTATATCCCGGCGCTGTCGGGCCTGGGCCGGGTGGGACAGCTCATCTTCTCCTTCGGCTTCATGGCATATCTGGCCATCGCCGCGGCCCTGCTGGCCAGTTGGTTTTTGAACCGCTCCCGGGTGGGACTGAACCTGCGGGCCGTGGGCGAGGACCCGGCCACCGCCGACGCCGCCGGCATCAACGTCACCCGCTACAAATATCTCGCCACCTGCGTGGGCGCCGGTATCTCCGGCCTTGGCGGGCTCTATTACGTCATGGACTACATCAAGGGCACCTGGTCCACCGACGGCACCATCGAGGCCCTGGGCTGGCTGGCGGTGGCGCTGGTGATCTTCGCCACCTGGAAGCCGGCGCGGGCCATCTGGTCGGCGTATCTGTTCGGGGTCCTCTACTGGGCCTACAACTACATCACCGGCCTGAGCCGGGCCAGCATCGAGCTGTTCAAGATGCTGCCCTACCTGGTCACCATCATCGTGCTGGTGGCGGTGAGCCTGCGCCGGTCCCGGGAGTCCCAGCCGCCGAAATCTTTGGGACTGAGCTACTTCCGCGAGGAGCGATAGTCGTTTGAAAGGCAAAGCCTTTCAAACGAAAAGGCTGCGGCCTGCTGCAGCACCAGACCGAATGCCTCCCCTGTGCAAGGGGGCCAATAAGGTGATACATTATGAGATACAAGCACATCTTCTTTGATCTGGACGGGACCCTGACGGACCCGGCCCTGGGCATCACCAACTCCATTATCTACGCCAGGAAAAAGTGGGGTCTTGACCCGGGAGAAAACAAGGATTATTATAAGTTTATCGGCCCTCCCATGCCCAGGAGCTACGAGCAGTTCTGGGGCATGCCCCACGAGGAGGCTGTCCGGTTTTTGGCCACATACCGGGAGTATTTCGGGACCGTCGGTCTTTTTGAAAACGAGGTATACCCCGGCATTCCGGAGTTGCTGGCCGCGCTGAAGGAGCGGGGCTGCAAGCTCTACATGGCCACCACCAAGCCCACGGGCTTTTCCACCCGCATCGCGGAAAGATTCGGTCTGCTGCCCTACTTTGAGATCATCTCCGGCAGCCAGCCCAGCGGCGACAACACCAAGGCCGACGTGATATGCTTCGCCCGGGACACCTGCGGCGTGGATATGGCAAGCGCCGTCATGGTGGGCGACCGGCTTTATGACGTGGAGGGAGCCCATGCCTGCGCCATCCCCTGCATCGGCGTGTGCTACGGCTACGGCGGCCGGGAGGAACTGACCGCCGCCGGCGCGGACCATATCGTGGACACGGTGGAGGACCTGCGCGCTCTGCTGCTGGGCTGATACGGATCTTATTTCTGATAGACCGCAGCGAGGGATGTTTTCGCGAGGCAAGAAAGGCGACGCGGGGAATACTTTGTGTATTGCCAGGCCGCCTAACGCGGCATCACGGAAACAGACCTGTTGCAGAAAGGAGGCGAGACGATGGACGCTGGCGACAGTACCGGCACAAAACGAGGCCGAACGCGGCGGGCGACTGTCGTCCGCTCTCTGATGGGATAGGGGCGTACTGCGCCTGATCCCCGGCCTTTTTGTGCCTTCCACATACCGAAAAAAGGAGGAAGGACAATGGCTGAACGCAGTATCTCGCTGGAGGACACCATCGTCACTCTGGCGGAACAGAAAAAATACCCCACCCTGCGGGACATCCTGGTGACCATGAACCCCGCGGACACCGCGGCTCTGTTTGAAGAGCTGGATGAGCACCTTCTGCCGCTGCTGTTCCGGCTGCTGCCCAAGGACGAGGCGGCGGAGACCTTCGTGGAGATGGAACCGGACAGCCAGGAGCTGCTGATCCGGGGCTTCTCCGACAGCGAGCTGAAGGAAGTCGTGGATGAGCTGTATGTGGACGACGCGGTGGACCTGGTGGAGGAAATGCCCGCCAACGTGGTCCGGCGCATCCTGCGCCAGGCGGACCCGGAGACCCGCAAGCTCATCAACAACATTCTGAAATACCCCGACGACTCCGCCGGGTCACTGATGACCACGGAGTTCGTGGACCTGCTCCCCACCATGACGGTGGAGGACGCCATCAAGCGCATCCGCCGGACCGGTACGGACAAAGAGACCATCAACATCTGCTACGTCATCGACGACGGCCGGCACCTGCTGGGGACCGTGTCCATCCGCACCCTCATCCTCTCGGAGGAGGACGAGGCCGTCTCGGATGTGATGGAGGAGAACGTGATCTCCGTGGGCACCCTCACCGACCAGGAAGACGCCACGGCACTGTTTTCCAAGTACGACCTGACGGTGGTGCCGGTGGTG
This sequence comes from uncultured Oscillospiraceae bacterium, assembly GCA_947632005.1. GTDB lineage: Bacteria > Bacillota > Clostridia > Oscillospirales > Oscillospiraceae > CAJOIG01. The sequence continues at coordinate 2,526 of CANRNU010000006.1, forward strand.
GACAACGAGAACCGCCTGGTGGGCATCATCACCGTGGACGACGCCCTGGACGTCTTGGAGACAGAGACCACGGAAGACATTGAGATCATGGGCGGCGTCACCCCTACCGACAAGCCCTATTTCAAGACGACCGTGTGGGAGACCTTCAAGGCCCGGTTCCCCTGGCTGCTACTGCTGATGATCTCCGCCACCTTCACCGGCCAGATCATCGCCAGCTTTGAAAACGCCCTGGCGGCGGCCACGGTGCTCACAGCCTACATCCCCATGCTCATGGACACCGGCGGCAACTCCGGCTCCCAGGCCAGCGTCACCGTCATCCGAGGCATCTCCCTGAACGACATTGAGTTCTCCGATTTCTTCCGGGTGGTCTGGAAGGAGATCCGGGTCGCCGTGACCTGCGGCGTCGCTCTGGCGGCGGTGAACTTCGTGAAGCTGCTGCTGGTGGACGGGATGCTCTTTCACAACGAGGCGGTCACGGTGCCCGTGGCGGCAGTGATCTGCCTGACCATGGTCTGCACCATCCTGTGCGCCAAGCTGGTGGGCTGCACGCTGCCCATGCTGGCGGAAAAACTGGGCCTGGACCCCGCCGTGATGGCCTCGCCCTTCATCACCACCATCGTGGATGCGCTGAGTCTGCTCATCTATTTCCGCTTCGCCACCGCTATCCTGCAGCTGTGAGCGCCCGGCGCGGCAACATTGCCGCCCCACTCTGACAAAAAAGAAGACGGACACGTGTGTGTCCGTCTTCTTTTACTTTCACCGCTCACACGATGGACTTGAAAAGGGGCAGTTTTTTCATGACCATGTCGGTGAGATAGGCCATGCCGAAGGCGAAGGCCACCACTACCAACAGGCCGGGGACGCCGCCCAGCCCCCACCGGAAGGGGTTGAAGTGCAGATATTTATAGATGAGCCGCACATAGGCCAGATGGATGAGATAGATCCCGAAGGAGTGCCGGTCGATATTGGCCAGGACCTTCTTCACCCGGGGGAAGCCCTCCTGGGAGCAGCGGAAGAACCAGCCTCCCACGCCGGCGCCCTGCAGAACCACCAGCGGGGACCAGTAGGAGAACAGGCCGTCCAGCTCCGCCCTGCCGTACCACAGATATACATATGTCAGCACTCCCAGCGCTGCCGTGGCCGCCAGCGCCATGGCCGCGTAGACGCCCCGGGGCACCTTTCCGCCCCAGTTGTACAGATAATACCCCAAAAACAGCCAGAAGGGGTAGATGGTGGACACATGGATATAAAACCCATAGGGGACGCCCCAGATATTCAGCAGGGGCAGCAGGGACAAAAACACTCCGTACACGATCAGCAAATAGCGGATGTCCTTTTCATCCGACAGCGCCGCCACCTTCTTATAGGCCGGCAGCAGCAGATACAGCCCCAGCAGGCAGTACAGGTACCACATGTGCGACCAGGTATTGCCGGTGAACACCTCCGCCACGCCGCCCAAAAATACAGGCCAGGTGCGCATGGCCGGGTTGAAGATGGCCTCCAGCACCGCGAACAGCACGCCGAAGACTACGATGGCCTTCACCACCCGGGCAATGTACCGGGAAAACAGCTTGCGATAGCCGATCTCCTTTTCCGGCCGCAGGAGCAGCGCGCCCGTCACCATGATGAAGCAGGGCACCGCCCAGTACTGTTCATTGATCGCGAGCCGGCACACGAATGCCCGCGGAAAATTCATCCCGGCGGCAAACGCCAGCTCCGTGGAGCGGGCCGTGTGCATCAGGACGATGAACAGACAGGCCGTGGCGCGCAGGCAATCGAAGGCGGCAGTGCGCCCCGGCACTTGTGCCGGGGCGCTCTGGGATACGGAATACCGGTCCATCAATAGAACATGCCGCCGCCGGGGATGCAGCCGCCGCTGTTGCCGCCGGAGCTGCTGCCACCGCCGCCGGAGCTCTTGGAGCCGCCGGAACTGCCGGAGCTGCCGGAGCTCTTGGGGGCGCCGCCGTAAGCGAACGTGCCGGCCGCGATCTCCGCCTCGGCCGTGGCCTGCTCATCCGCGGAGGTGTCGATCTCCTCGCCGGTGGCGATGCTGGTGTAGACCAGGTAGGGCAGACTGTTCCAGGCACGCTGGACCTCGCCCTCCTCGATGTCGGAGAACTTCACGTCATGGACCTCGCCCACCGTCCAGTCGGACCAGATGATCTGCAGGTCATAGGTGGTATCCTCGGTCTCCTCCTCGCCGGGCGTGTAGCACAGCCAGCAGGCCTCTTCCTTCTCAAACACGACGTCTCCGCCGTTCTCCAGCAGGGTGGCAAACTCCCACTCCGCCTGTTCGCTGGTCTTGATGTTGATGCCGGTGATATTGGTGCCGGTGGCGTTCACAAGGCGGATCTTATAGCCGTCCTCGGTCTCTTCCCCGAGGATCTCCAGATCCTCTTCCTTTTCCGTCTCTTCGGCCTCCGCCGCGTCCTGATCTTCCTCCTTGGCCTCGTCGTCCGCCGCCAGGGCAGCGGCGCCGCAGCTCAGGACCAGCAGCAGAGCCAGCAGCAGGGATGTGATCTTTTTCATCTTGGTGTTCATAGTGTGTCCTTTCTTTCCACGCCTGTTCGGTCCTCGCACCGTCAGGCCACGTATTTGTAGTTGACGTACATCCAGGTCCCGGACTGACCGTAGGAGATCTGGTAGCCGTTGCGGCCCGTCTCATTGGTAAAGTTGGTGTCAAAGACGTACCATCTGCCGTTGATCTTGACCTCTGTCCAGCCGTGGGGCGCGTTGTAGGTAGGCGTGCTGCGCACATAGCCCTCCACGAAGCGGACCTCATAGCCCAGCACCTTCGCCATCTGATAGAAGGTAGCGGCCATCACATAGCAGTTGCCGGTCTTGTTATTAAAGCCGTAGTTGGCATACCAGGAGCTGTGAGGCGTGCTGGAGGCGCGCATCCAGCGGTTGGAGTACCGCAGGCCCGCCGACCAGTTGAAGGCTGCCCGCAGGTTCCAGCCCACGGAGTTGAGCACCTTCACGGCCTTGCGCATGGGGTCGGTCATATAACCCGTGATGATGCCGTTCTCATTCACATGATAGGTCTTGCCCGCCAGGCTCACATCCTGGTTCGTGACCAGCTTGCCGTCGGAGGTGAAATAGTACATGTCGTCGTTCATGTACGTCACACCGGTGGCCATGGCGCCGGAGCTGCCAAAGTAATAGGTCTCGCCGTCGATGATCTTCTTCCCGGTGGCCATCACGCCGGTGGCCGTGCTGTTCAGGTCGCCCGGCTCAAAGTAGTACTTCTTCCCGCTGATGGTCTGCCAGCCGGTCTGCATCACACCGGCGCTGGTGAAGTAATACTTGCTGCTGCCCACGGCCTTGAGGCCGGTGGCCATCTTGCCGTTGCTGTCATCAAAGTGATACTTGCTGCCGTTGAGGATCCGCCAGCCGGTGGCCATCACGCCCAGGTTGGGATTGCTCAGATCGCCTTCTTCAAAATAATACTTGCTGCCGCTGATGGTCTGGAAGCCGATCAGCATCTCGCCGGTGCTCTTGCTGAAGTAGTACTTCTTCCCGTCTATGGTCTTCCACCCCGTGGGGAGCACGCCGGTGGTCGGGTCCAGATAATAGGTCTTGCCGCCGATCACCTGTTTGCCCTTCAGCTGCCAGCCGGTAGCCGGGTCAAAATAGCACTTGCCCTTGCCGGAGATGTCCACCCATCCGGTCAGCATCCTGCCGCTGCCGTCCTTCCGGCGCAGGAAGTAGGTATGCTTCTCGCCGTTTTCCTCCAGCTCCACCAGTCCGGTCTTCCGCACGCCCGTCGTCGGGTCCAGGTAATACCGGTTGCTGCCCACCGTCAGCCAGCCCGTCTGCATGATGCCGGTGGCCGGGTCAAAGTAGCACTTGCCTCTGCCGGAGATGTCCACCCATCCGGTCAGCATCTTGCCGCTGCCGTCCTTCCGGCGCAGGAAGTAGATGTTCTTCTTGCCGTCTTCCTCCAGGGTCAGGATACCGGTCTTCCGCACGCCTGTCGTCAGGTCCAGATAATACCGGTTCTTGCCCACCGTCAGCCAGCCCGTCTGCATGATGCCGGTGGCCGGGTCAAAATAGCACTTGCCCCGACCGGAGATGTCCACCCATCCGGTCAGCATCTTGCCGCTGCCGTCCTTCCGGCGCAGGAAGTAGGTGTTCTCCTTGCCGTCTTCTTCCAGGGTCAGGATGCCGGTCTTCCGCACGCCTGTCGTCAGGTCCAGATAATACCGGTTCTTGCCCACCGTCAGCCAGCCCGTCTGCATGATGCCGGTGGCCGGGTCAAAGTAGCAATTGCCCCGACCGGAGATATTCACCCATCCGGTCAGCATCTTGCCGCTGCCGTCCTTCCGGCGCAGGAAGTAGGTGTGCTGTTCGCCGCCTTCCTCCAGGGTCAGGATGCCGGTCTTCCGCACGCCCGTCGCCGGGTCCAGATAATACTTGTTCTTGCCCACGGTCAGCCAGCCTGTCTTCATGATGCCGGTAGCCGGGTCAAAGTAGCACCTGCCTCTGCCGGAGATGTCCACCCATCCGGTCAGCATCTTGCCGCTGCCGTCCTTCCGGCGGAAGAAGTAGGTGTTCTGCGCGCCGCCTTCCGTCAGGGTCACCAGTCCGGTCTGCTTGGCGCCGGCCAGTTCCGATTCCAGATCGTCCATCCGCAGGAAGTATGTATACTTCCCGATCTTCTGCCGACCGGTCAGCATCATTCCCGTCGCCGGGTCAAAGTAGTACTTCCGCGTGACCTTATCGGTGCCGGTGATGCTCACCCACCCGGTCAGCATCACGCCGCTGCCGTCCTTCCGGCGGAAGAAGTATTTCTGTCCATCAATGATCTGCCAGCCCATGAGTTTATTGCCCGCCGGGTCAAAGCAGTACCACCTGCCGTTCACCTGGGCCTTGTACGCTCCCTCTACGGACAGCAGCGCGATATCGGCGACGTCTTCCTCCCCGTCGTCGGTCTCATCGTCGCCGTCCTCGTCATCCGGGAGTTCGTCCTTGTCCTCCGAGCCGTCGTCAACGTCCTCGCCGGGCCCGGCAGGGGTGTTGGTGTTATCGGGCGCAGTGGTGTTGTCCGGGTCGCTCGCAGGGGGCGTGGTGGGCTGCTGGGTCCCGCCGCTGTCGTCGGACTTGTCGCCGCCGTCCTCGCCGGTGTCCTTCTCCGGCACGTCGGCCGGGGGCTCGCTCTGCACCGGGTCCGGATCTTCGACCGTGTCGGCGGGAGCCGTCTCCTTCGGCGTGTCAGAGGGCTCTTCCTCCGCATAGACCGGCACCCAAAGGCCCAACAGCGCCACCGCCGCCAGGATCAAACTGATGATACGCTTTGTCACGTTCCCCATCACCTCTCAATAGTTCTCTTCCTCTGCTGTAGGAAAAACTGTAACATACAGATATAAATATAACTCTCCTGAAACCCATTTGTCAAGGTATTCCGCCGCCTCCGCCGCGAGATACGGCAGGAAAAGCGGTCGGAACGGCGCCGGCGCCCTTATCTGCGCCCTGTTCATTGACAAAGCCCCGCCCTCTGTGCTATCATGTCACCAGTCCCAGGAGGTGGATACCATGGCGCTAAAGACAACCGACCGCATCCTCAAGGATGCGAAAAAGATCGTCCGGGGGGAGAAGGTCGCCGATTTTCTGAACGACCCCAAGCAATATTTCCGCCGGGTCCGGGTGGGCTACTATCACGACCGTTTCCTTCTGGCCACCCGCTGGGTCGTCAACGACGAACAGCAGCAGCTCAACGAGTACTACCGGAAGCTGCAGCAGCCATAAAACCGCACGGACGAGGAACGCCTCGTCCGTTTTCATTCTTCCGCAGCAAGGAGGCATACCATGGACATCGGCATCATCGGCGGGGGCGCGTCCGGTCTGGCGGCGGCGCTGTCGGCCCGGGAGAGTCTGGATAACCGGGTCACGGTATTCGAGCGGCAGAACCGGGTGGGCCGGAAGCTCCTGGCCACCGGCAACGGCCGCTGCAACCTGACCAACCGGAACGCCGCGCCGGAGCACTATCACGGCGGGGACCCGTCCTTTGCCGGGCCTGCCCTGGCCCGCTTCGGCCCGGAGGACACCCTGCGCTGGTTCGCCTCCCTGGGCCTGGTCACCCGCACAGAGCCCTCCGGTCGGGTCTATCCCCTGTCCGACACGGCGGGCAGCGTGGTGGACGTGCTGCGCCTGGCCCTGGAGGCCCGGGACGGCAAGACGGTCTGTGCCCTGCCCGTGGCCCACGCCGAAAAACGGGGCGGAAAATTCCTCGTCGCCGGCGCCCTGGGGGAGGAATATTCCTTCGACCGGCTCATCGTCGCCTGCGGCGGCATGGCCGGGGCCCGGGTGGGCGGCGTCCGCGCCGGCTATGACCTGCTGGCCGGCTTTGGCCACGCCGTCACGGACCTGCGCCCGTCCCTGGTCCAGCTCCGGACCGAAAACACCTGGACCCGCCCGCTGAAGGGCGTGCGCACCCAGGCCCGGCTCACCCTGGAGCGGAACGGGGCCGTCCTGGCCACCGCGGAGGGAGAGGTCCAGTTCGCCGACTACGGCGTCACCGGCCCCGGCGTGTATGACCTGAGCCGGGCGGCCTCCACCGCCGGTCCCGGCTGCGCCGTCGTGCTGCGGCTCCTGCCGGAGATGGATAAAGTTGACATAATTCAATATATGATAAACAAACGGGACGATTTTCCCGACTATAAAGCGGAAAACATCCTAAACGGAGCTTTACATAATTCTATCGCCCGCACGGTCCTCCGCCGGGCACAGATCCCCCAGGAGGCCCGGCTGTGGGCCCTGTCGGACGGGGCCCTCGGCCAGATCGCGGAGACCCTGTGCCGGTACGAGCTTCCCCTGACCGGCACCCTGGGCTTCGAGGACGCCCAGGTGACCGCGGGCGGCACCGAGACGTCCGGATTCGACCCGGAGACGCTGGAGAGCCGGCTGGTGCCGGGGCTTTATGCCTGCGGCGAGGTGCTGGACGTGGACGGAGACTGCGGGGGCTATAACCTGCAATGGGCCTGGTCCAGCGGACGGCTGGCCGGTCTCGCCGCCGGGGGACTGCTGGAGGCGCTCTCATGATACGGCTCCGAAACGTCCCCCTGCGCCTGGACGAGCCGGAGGACATGCTGGCCGACAAGGCGGCGGACAAGCTGAAGACAAGGGTCATTTCTGTGAAGATCGCCCGGAAGGCCGTGGATGCCCGGCGGAAGTCGGACGTGCATTTCGTGTACACCCTGGACGTGGCGGTCCGCGACGAGGCGTCCGCCCTGGCCCGCTGCCGGGACGCGGCTCCCGCACCCAAGAATGACTATGCGTCCCCGGTCCCGACCCGCATGCCGGAGGACCGTCCCATCGTGGTGGGTTTCGGCCCGGCGGGGATGTTCGCGGCCCTTGCCCTGGCCCTGGCAGGTCTCCGTCCCATCGTGCTGGAGCGGGGCGAGGACGCCGGACGCCGGAGCGCGAAGGTGGAGCGGCTGCGCCGGGAGGGCGTTCTGGACCCGGAGAGCAACATCCAGTTCGGCGAGGGCGGGGCCGGGGCCTTCTCCGACGGAAAACTGTCCACCGGCGTCAAGGACCGGCGCATCCCCTGGGTTCTGGAGCAGCTGACAGCCGCCGGCGCATCAGTTGACATAATTTATGACGCCAAGCCCCACATCGGCACGGACATGCTCCCCGGCATCTGCGCCAATATCCGCCGGCGCATCGAGGCCCTCGGCGGCGAGGTGCGCTTTTCCACCCGGCTGGACGGTCTGGAGACGGCCCATGGCCGCCTGACCGGCGCCGTGGCGGGCGGCAGCACCCTCCCCTGCTCTCGGCTCATCCTGGCCTGCGGCCATAGCGCCCGGGACACGTTTGAAATGTTATGTAAACTTATCCCCATGGCCCCCAAGCCCTTTGCCATGGGGGTGCGCATCGAGCACCTGCAGGCGGACACGGACCGGGCCCAGTACGGTCCTCTCGCCGGACATCCCGCCCTGCCTCCCGCGGATTACGCCCTGGCGGCAGAGCTTCCCGACGGCCGCCGGTGCTATACCTTCTGCATGTGCCCCGGGGGCGAAGTGGTCCCCGCGGCCAGCGAACACGGCATGGTCTGCACCAACGGAGCCAGTCCCAGCAAAAGAAATTATGGTAACTCCAATGCCGCCCTGCTGGCCGCCCTGTCCCCGGAGGATTTCCCCTATGACGGCATCCTGGGCGGGGTGCAGTGGCAGCGGGAGCTGGAGCGCCGGGCCTATGAGGCCGCCGGGGGCGGCTATCGGGCCCCGGCACAGACCGTGGGGAGCTTTCTCCGGGGCGGCCCCTCCCGCTTTGGCCGGGTGACACCCTCCTATGGGCCGGGCGTGACCGCAATAGATTTACATAATATTCTTCCTCCGATCATCACCGGCACGCTTGCCGGGGCATTGCCAATCTTTGACCGGAAACTCCGGGGCTTCGCGGCGGCAGACGCGGTGCTGACCGGACCGGAGACCCGCTCCTCCAGCCCGGTGCGGATGCTTCGGACCGATGCGCTCCAGTCTCCCGCTGTGGCGGGTCTGTACCCCTGCGGAGAGGGAGCCGGCTGGGCAGGAGGCATCATGAGCGCCGCCGTGGACGGCCTCAGATGCGCCGAGGCCCTGATCGGGAGCCTGGAGGCCTGACATGAGCGGCAAGAGCCCTTTTCAGGCGTTCCTGCACCGGGCCGCCGCGGCCAGTCTGCTGGTCCTGCTGCTGTGCATCCCCTTTTGGCACGTCGCGGTTTTGGAGAGTCTTGGCATCACGGCGCTGACCGTGTTCTATCACCTAGCTGTCCGGCTCTTCCTGGGCGAGTGGCTGCTGATGAGACTGATACCGGCCCATCCTGACTGGCATGCCCGGCGGTACCGGGTGAGCCCCCGGGAGCAGGCGCTTTATGAAAGGCTGGGCGTGAAGCGGTGGAAGCGGTCCATGCCCACCTACGACCCGGCGGAGTATTCCGGCAGCCTGGACCACATCATCGAGGCCACCTGCCGGTCGGAGACCGTCCACCTTTGCAACGTGCCCGCCAGCTTCGTCCCGCTGCTGTTCTCCCTGGCCTTCGGCGCATTTCCCGTGTTCCTGCTCACTTCCCTGGCTGCGGCGGCGCTGGACCTGGCGTTCGTCATCGTGCAGCGGTATAACCGGCCCCGGCTGATCCGGGCATACGAAAAGCAGACCGCCCGAAGAGCAGTCCGCTGAGCGCGATATCCATATACACATGCGCCCAGGCGGCCAAAAATGGCCGCCTGGGCGTCATTTTATCCCAGCCGCCGGCGGATGGCGGCGACGAAATCCTCTGTGTCCGCCACCTGGCCTCTTCCCAGCAGCGCGGCGATGTCCCCGGTGACCACGCCGTCCCGGACCGTATCCATGGCGGCGTCCTCCAGTTTTTGGGCAAAGGCGGAAAGCGCCGGAAGCCCGTCCAGTTCCCCCCGCTTCCGGAGGGCGCCGGACCAGGCGAACAGGATGGCCATGGGGTCGGTGCTGGTCCGCTCCCCGGCCTGCCGCCGCCGCCAGTGGCGGGTGACGGTGCCGTGGGCGGCCTCGTAGACGAACCGCCCGTCGGGGGAGATGAGCACGCTGGTCATCAGGGCCAGAGCCCCGAAGGCCGCGCCGATCATATCGCTCATCACGTCCCCGTCGTAATTTTTCAGCGCCCACACGAACCCGCCGTTCGACCGCATGCACCGGGCCACCGCGTCGTCGATGAGGGTGTAGAGATAACGGATCCCCGCGGCCTCGAAGGCCGCTTTGTACTCCTCGTCGTAGACCTTTTGGAAGACGTCCCGGAACCGGCCGTCATAGGTCTGGCTGATGGTGTCCTTACAGGAGAACCACAGGTCCTGCTTCCTGTCCAGGGCACAGGCAAAGGAGCTGCGGGCAAAGGAGAAGATGCTCGCGTCCGTGTTGTGCATGGCCAGGGCCACCCCGGGCCCCTGGAAGGCGAACACGGTCTTATCCTCCCCCGCGCCGGTGAGCCGGACGGTCTCGCCGCCCCGGGCGGAGACCTCCACGCCCTTGTACACGTCCCCGTACCCGTGGCGGGCCACGGTGATGGGCCTGGTCCAGGTGGGCACCAGGGGCGTCGCCCCGGGCAGGAGGATGGGACTGCGAAAAATGGTCCCGTCCAGGGCCGAGCGCAGGGTGCCGTTGGGACTGGGGTACAGCCGGGGCAGGTCATATTCCGCTTTCCGCTGGGCGTTGGGGGTGATGGTGGCGCACTTGACGCCCACACCCAGTCTCTTCACAGCCCGGGCCGCATCCATGGTGACGGCGTCTTCCGTCTCCTTTCGGGCGGTCAGGCTCAGGTCATAATACTCCGTCTTCAGGTCCACGAAGGGCCGGACCAGCTCCTCCCGGACCAGCCCCCACATGAGCCGGGCGGTCTCATCTCCGTCCATCTCCACGATGGGCGTGGTCATCCCGATCTTATCCATTGCCGCCCTCCTTCCGGGCCCGGTACCAGTTGATGAGGCACCCGGCCAGCAATATCTCCCGCTCCTTGGCCGTGAGGGCGCCCAGGCCCAGGGTCACAGGCGTTCCGCCGATGGAGCCCTCCACCTGTTCCGCGCCGGAGGCCAGGGCCTTCCGGATGCCGGGCACGGTCAGCACCGCGCCGGGCTCCCAGGCAAAGTCCCCGTCGTAGGTAAAGGGCACGATGCCCCAGTTGATGAGGTTGGCCCGATAGCGGCGGGTGGCGTATTCCCGGGCCACATTGGCCGCGCCCCCCAGCACCCGCTGGCAGGAGGCGGCCTGCTCCCGGGCGGAGCCGTCTCCGGGTTTCACCGCATAGACGGCGCTGGCCTTCCCCTCGTCCTGCAGGGCCTTGCACCGGGGCACATACTCCGGTACCCGGCGGCTCAGGGCAAACTCCGCCAGCTTCATGGGGTTGGACCGGTAGCTGGAGGTCTCCCCGGAGGGGATGAGCTCATCCGTGGTGGTCACCGGGTCATGGATGACCGCGGCAAAGGTGACCGCCAGGTCCTCCGGCATGGGGGGGATCTCCGGCCAGGGCTGGATATTGGGCCCGTAACGCAGGAGCTCCTCCGCCAGAGGCTTGCCAAAGCCCCGGTAGACCCGGCTGTCATAGGGCGCGGGGTCGAAGCAGTCGGGCACCTCCGGCATGTCGTAGTCCATCTCCGTGGCAGGGGTGATGACGCCGCCATTGGCCGCCGTGGCGGCGATGGACCGGGCGTCCATCAAGATCACCTGGGCGCTCTGGCCCTGGGCGGGCTGGGACCCCTCCCGGTTGGGGAAGTTCCTGGTGGTGTGCCGCAGGCTCACCGTATCGTTGGCGGGCACGTCCCCGGCCCCGAAGCAGGGCCCGCAGAAGCAGGGCTTCACCACGCCGCCGGCGGCCAAAATGGTCTCCAGCGCGCCGCAGCCCATGGCCGCCAGCTGCACCGGCATGCTGGCCGGATATACCGCCAGGTCAAAATACCCGCTGCCCACGGTCCGGCCCTTCAAAATGGCCGCGGCCTCCGCGATGTTCTCCAAAAGACCCCCGGCGCACCCGGCGATGATCCCCTGCTCCGCCCGCTTTCCGGCCAGCTCCTTGAGGGGCACCGCCTTGGAGGGGTGGTAGGGTAGCGCTGCCATGGGCTCCACCTTTGACAGGTCCACGCTCACCATGGCGTCATAGAGAGCGCCCTCCCCCGGCTCCATGCGCCTGTAGTCCCCCAGCCGCCCCCGGAGGGCCAGCCAGGTTTCGGTCTTCTCGTCGGTCTGCCAGATACTGGAAAGACAGGCTGTCTCCGTGGTCATCACGTCCAGGCCCATCCGCCAGTCCATAGAGAGATCTTTCACTCCCGGTCCGGCGAACTCCAGCACCGCGTTTTTCACAAAGCCGCCGGGAAACACCGCTCCGCACAGGGCCAGGGCCACGTCATGGGGCCCCACCCCCTGCCGGGGCTTTCCGGTCAGGTACACCAGGATGACCCGGGGCGCGGGCAGCTCATAGGCGTCGTCCAGCAGCTGCTTGACCAACTCCGGGCCGCCCTCCCCCACACCCATGGTCCCCAGGGCGCCGTAGCGGGTGTGGCTGTCCGAGCCGAGGATCATCTTCCCGCAGCCAGCCAGCCGCTCCCGGGCGTACTGGTGGATGACCGCCAGGTTGGCCGGGACATATTCGCCCCCGAACCGCCGGGCGGCGGACAGGCCGAAGGCGTGGTCGTCGGCGTTGATGGTGCCCCCCACGGCGCACAGGCTGTTGTGGCAGTTGGTGAGCACATAGGGGATGTCGAAGCGAGTCATCCCCGAGGCCATGGCTGTCTGGATGATGCCAACATAGGTGATATCGTGGCTGATGAGCGCGTCGAAGCGCACCCGCTCTCCCCCGTGGGCAGCCAGTACCCCTGCCGCCATGGTCCGGCCCCGGTCCGCCTCCGGGCCGGGCTCCGCCGGGGCGCCGTTCTGCCACATGATGGGTCCGTCGTGCAGTGTGATCATGTTTCCTCACCTGTTTAAACAATAAAATAGTCAGGAATCATTATACAACGCTCCCGGACATCCGTAAAGGGTCTTTCCGCTGTAGCATCCGCCAAAAAATACCGCGAAAATGTAAAATTGATTGTAGTAAGTTGCAAAAACACCAAATCCAGCCCGCGATATCCAGATATTTTCGGTCATTTCTGAAATTTTTGTTTTTGAAACTTGCAAATACCGCTTCCGGTGTGTATAATATCCCATCATACGAATCGAGGCGGAGATCATGACGGAATACACATTCGTTCTGGACAAGTACATGAGCGCTCTGTGCGCGGACGCGGCGGAGCGGTACGCCATCGACCCGGCGTATTTCGCCCGGGTCCGGCGGGGCCTGCGCAACGAGGACGGCACGGGCGTGCTCATCGGCGCCACCCGCATCGGCAGCGTCCAGGGCTACTACATGCAGGACGGCGAGCGGGTGCCCACGGAGGGGCGGCTGCTGTACCGGGGCATCTCGGTGGAGGACATCGTGAAGAGCCACTGGGACGCCGGCACCTTCGGCTATGAGGAGGTGGCCTACCTGCTGCTGCTGGGCCAGCTTCCCAACGCCGAGGAGATGGACCTGTTTTCCGCCATGCTCTCCGAGGCCCGGCGGCTGCCCTCGGGCTTTTTCGAGGACATGATCCTGAAAAACCCCAGCCCGGACGTGATGAACGGCCTGGCCCGGAGCGTGCTGGCCCTGTACGCCTATGACTCCGACCCGGACGACCTGTCCGTGGAGAACCTCATGCGCCAGTCGGTGGAGCTCATCGCCCGGCTGCCTGTGATCGTGGCCCAGACCTACGCGGTGAAGCGCCACATCTACGAGGAGGCCAGCCTCTACATCCATCACCCCAAAGATGAGCTGAGCCTGGCGGAGAACTTCCTGCGCATGGCCCGGAAGGACAAGAGCTACTCCCCTCTGGAGGCCCGGCTTCTGGACCTGATGCTCATCCTCCACGCGGAGCACGGCGGCGGCAACAACTCCGCCTTCGTCTGCCGGGCCATGTCCTCCTCCGGCACGGACACCTATTCCGCCATCGCCGGGGCCATCGGCGCGCTGAAAGGCCCCCTTCACGGCGGCGCCAACGCCAAGGTCCAGGAGATGTTCTCCTTCCTGCATCAGCGCATCGACGACGACTCCCCCGACAGCGCCATCCGGGACGCCCTGGCAGATATCCTGGCCCGGCGGGCCGGGGACGGCTCCGGCAAGCTCTATGGCCTGGGCCACGCGGTCTACACCAAGTCCGACCCCCGCACCGTCATCATCAAGAAATACGCCCGGGGCCTGGCCCGGGAAAAGGGCCGGGAGGAGGAGATGGACTTCCGGGAGCGGGTGGAGCGCATCGGCCTGGAGCTGGTGGCGGAGAAGAAAGGGACCACCTGCGCCAACGTGGACTTCTATTCCGGCTTCGTGTATGACATGCTGGGCATTCGGCAGGAGCTGTACACGCCGCTGTTCGCCATCGCCCGCATCGCCGGGTGGTGCGCCCACCGGATGGAGGAGGTCCTCACCGGCGGTCGCATCATGCGCCCCGCCTACCGGTCCGTCAGCACCCCCAGCGCCTATACCGCCCCGGACATGCGGGGTTGACACCGGGGCAGCCCCGGGTCTATAATACCTGCCGAGGTGTTTTCATCATGGTGATCCGGTCTTAATACAGGCAAATATATCCACGGTCCACAGGGCAAGCTGCGGCTTGTCCTGTGTCCGTGGTCTTTTTATGCCCTTTTGGGACACATCATTTTTACTTTTTAAGAGGATATCACCATGAAAATAAGACGCAATATCTATATCATGTACGCCATCTCTCTGTTGTACGGGATGGTGTTTTACGCCCCCATCGCCTCCCTGTACCGGCAGGCCCGGGGCCTGAGCCTGGGGCAGATCGCCCTCATCGAGAGCATCTCCTTCCTCATCAGCCTGGCCATGGAGCTGCCCTGGGGCGTGCTGGCAGACCGCATCGGCTACAAGCGGACCATGTTCGCCAGCTGCGCTCTGATATTCCTGTCCAAGCTCATCTTCTGGCGGGCCTATAGCTTCGGGGCCTTCCTGGCCGAGCGGTTCGTGCTGAGCGCGGGCATCGCGGGCATGTCCGGGGTGGACGAGAGCATTTTGTATCTCTCCTGCGAGGAGGACGACAGCCAGCGGGTCTTCGGCATCGAGGGAGCCCTGGGCACGGCGGGGATGCTGGGGGCCTCTCTGCTCTACTCCGCGTTCATCCGGGAGGACTACGCCCTGGCGGCGGTCCTCACGGTGCTCACCCACGGCGCCGCGATGCTGCTCCCCCTGGGGCTTCAGGAGGTCCGGCCGCCGGAGCGGGAGCGGCAGGCGCCGGTCCGGGAATTTCTCACCCTGCTGCGGGGCACCCTGCGGGACCGGCGGTTCCTGCTCCTGCTGCTGGCGCTGGCTCTGTACGGGGAGACCGTGCGGATGATGACCACCTGGCTCAACCAGAATCAGTATCAGCTTTGCGGCATGGGCCTGGGGGCCATCGGCCTGGCCTATACCGCCGTCACCGCGGCCTCCATGGCGGGCGCCTTTTCCAAGACCGTTACAGACCGGGTGGGCCGGCGCCGTTTCCCGCTGCTGGTGGTGGGCCTCGCGGCGGCGGCATGTCTCGCACTTGCCTTTACCCGCTCGGCGGCCCTGTCCTTTGTCTGCATCCTCGCGCTGACCGTGGGCAGCGAGCTTCTGTTCCCCCTGACGAGCCAGGTCTATAACGACCACGTCACCACCCGGGACCGGGCCACCCAGATGAGCATTTTCGCCGTCATCGACGAGGCCGTCTCCGCCGGGGCTGAGCTGGCCTACGGCCAGGCGGCGGACGTCTCCCTGCGGACAGCGTTCCTCCTGGGCGCGGCAGTATGCGCCCTCTGTGCCGCCGTCATTGCCGCCTGCTGCCGGCAGTACTTCGTAAAAAGCTGACAGCCGCCGTCGCCGCATCCGCCTGTTCCCGCGCTCCTCTCCCCAAAGGGCCGCGTGCCATTTGAGGAGAGGAGGCGCCGCATCCCTATGACGCGCCCATCGACGACGCATATATGGACGCCCGGTGACTCAGAAGCCTTCCACCCCGAGGTCATGGGCCCGGGCGATGCGATACTCATCCAGAAGCGCCACACAGCCTGCCACATCCGTCTTGCCGCGGAAAAGACTGTCCAAGGCCGCAGCCACATCGTCGTCGCTGTAGCCCTTGATCCTGGAAGCAGCTGTGGAGGCGCGCAGAACGCCCTCTACCGGCTCGGCGGCGTTTGTGATCATCGGCGACTGGATGTTGGTGGTCTGGCCCTTGAAGCAATTCACCGTGGAGATGCCGTCAAAGGCAACGTTATAGTTTTCAGCCGTGGCGCAGAAGGTGAGGAACTCCAGACACGCGTCCACATGTCCGCCGTTTTTGTTGACCATCATCATGTTCAGGTTTCCGCCCTCGTAGGTGCCCCCGTCCTCCGTACCCAGGAACACGGGCATCAACGCAAAGTCGTCGACGGTGTACCGGCCGTCCTTCGCCAGGTCCGTATAGAACCAGGTGTCCCACATGAAGGTCATGACCGCCTGTCCTCCGCTCATGACCGGGTCCACATCGTTGATGTCCCAGTTCAGGTATTCGTGCCCGAGCCAGCCCCGGTCGGCGGCGTCAGCGATCCACTGGACCATATCGGTGACTTGAGGGATATCGGCATAGGTCACTTCGTTTCGGTTGAGCCTTTGCAGCAGCTCAGGGTCATCCGCAAAAACAGGGTCCAGGGCAAACTGCACCATCCATCCGCCGCCGGCGGCGGGCCAGCAGATGGGGAGATTGCCGGTCTCAGCCAGCGCCTCGCAGAGGATGTCGAACTCGGACTGGGTCGTGGCAGGCCGCAGGCCAAGGTCATCAAGGATGGTCTTGTTGTAGTAACAGCCTGACACGGAATTCTCCCAGTAGGGCAGCCCCATCACGTTGCCCGCATCGTCCATGCAGTACGCCAGGGAGCTCTCCGTCAGCTCGTCCACCCATGCCTGGTCGTTCAGGGGCATAAAGTTCTCTTCAAAGTCAAACCGGTCCAGATCCGCATTATGAAAGTGCATAAATATGTCCGGGACCTCGCCTTTTGAAAAGCTCTCCGCCGCGGAGGTCTCAAATTCCGTGTCCTCAAAGAAGACCGGCTCAATCCGGTTGCCTGTCGCCTTCTCATACTGCGCGAAGATGCTGGTCATATAACTTTTCGCAAGGTCGCTTTTCCTGCCCATAACGGTGATGGTCAGGCTGTCGCTGCCCTCACCTTCTCCCGGGCCAAAGCAGCCCGACAGCATGAGCGCCGATACGATAGAAACCAAGGGGAGAAAAACGCTTCGTTTTTTCATATCCCGCACCCTCCTTTGTCGGGGCCTGTTCCAGACAAATGACCATTCCAACTATTTCCATTATACATGGCGCCAGCCGTTGTGTAAAGCATCCGTCGGACATATTTTGACCGGGCCTCCCGGCTTCCCGGGCCGTCCCCCGTTTCCGGTAGGCCATGGGCGTCATGCCGTATTTCTCCCGGAACTGTCTTGTGAAATAGCTGCCGGAGGCAGACCCGCACGTCCCGGCGATCTCCGTGACAGACCGGCCAGTCGTCAGCAGCCGCCGGGCGGCGGACGTCTCCCTGCGGACAGCGTTCCTCCCGGGCGCGGCGGTATGCGCCCTCCGTGCCCGGGCCCTGGCGCTCCGGTGCCGGCAGTATTTTTGATAAGCGCGCCTCCCTCACGCGAGGGAGGCGCACATTATTGAAAGGCCCCCTTGTGTAAAGGGGGCTGTCAGCGAAGCTGACTGAGGGATTGTTTTACCATCCGATCTATGTATTCGCAAACGCCGTCAAAGTTCTGACCTATCTCATTATTGGGTATTCTTACGACCGTCAGACCATATCCGGCCAAAAAGCCCGCTCTGGCAGCATCTTTCGCTATGGCGTTCGGCTCAAAATGCTGGGAACCATCCAATTCGATGACCAGCTTCGCCTGGGCGCAGTAAAAGTCAACGATATATCTTCCCAAGACTTTCTGCCTTGAAAAAGGGATGGGATATCCCCGAAGGAAATCATACCAGAGGCGCCGCTCTTCTCTCGTCATGTTCCGGCGCAGCTCCCGGGCCCTTGACGTGAGCGCTTTGTTATGCTTCCGCTCCATAACATCCTCTCCGCCGTTACAATCCCTCAGTCAGCGCTTCGCGCTGCCAGCTCCCTTTGCACAAGGGAGCCATAAGCGGTGCGCCTCCGGCGCGGTAAACACCGCTGTGCCGTGTTCATTATACACGCCGCCTCCCCGTCTGTAAAGCGCGCGAAAAGGCCGCGCAGGATGTTCCCGCGCGGCCTTTGCCGTTGTTTTTTACTCCGCGTCGGGCCTGTCGATGGGCAGGCCGGCCTGCTGGCGCTCTTTGATGGCGTCTTTGCGGCTGAGGTTGACGCGGCCCCGGTCGTCGATCTCGCTGACCTTGACCCAGGTCCAGTCGCCTACGTTCAGCACGTCCTCCACCTTCTCGGTGCGCTTGAACTCCAGGTCCTTGATGTGGACCATGCCGTCCTTGCCGGGGACCAGCTCGATGAACGCGCCGATGGGGATGATGCGCACGCACTTGCCGTAATAGAGCTGTCCCACCTCGGGCACGAAGACGATGTTGTCGATGGTCTTCTTGGCGGCCCGGCAGGCCTCGATGTCCTCGGAGGCGATATAGATGGTGCCGTCGTCCTCGATGTCGATCTTGCAGCCGGTGTCGGCCTGGATCTTCTGGATGACCTTGCCGCCGGAGCCGATGACCTCGCGGATCTTATCCGGGTCGATGGTCATCTTGATCATCTTGGGGGCGGAGGCGGCCAGCTCATGGCGCGGCTCGCTGATGACGGGCAGCATGATCTCGTCCAGGATCTGCAGCCGGGCCTCGTGGGTCATCTCAAAGGCCTTCTTGACGATCTCATGCTTCAGGCCGTCGTTCTTCAGATCCATCTGGATGGCGGTGATGCCCTTCTTGGTACCGGCCACCTTGAAGTCCATCTCCCCGTGGAAGTCCTCCACGCCCTGGATGTCGATGAAGGTGGTGAAGTCGTCGCCGTCCTGGATGAGGCCGCAGCTGATGCCGGCCACGGGGGCCTTGATGGGCACGCCGGCGGCCATGAGGCTCAGGGTGGTGCCGCAGATGGAGCCCTGGGAGGTGGAGCCGTTGGACGAGAGCACCTCGCTGACCACGCGGATGGCATAGGGGAAGTCCTCGACCGGCGGGATGACCGCCTCCAGGGCCTTCTCCACCAGGGCGCCGTGGCCCTGCTCCCGGCGGCTCACAGACCGGCTGGCGCGGGCCTCGCCGGTGGAGTAGCTGGGCATGTTGTAGTGGTGCATGAACCGCTTCTCGTCCTCTTCCCAGATGGTGTCCAGCTTCTGGGCGGCGGAGAGGGTGTTCAGGGTGGTGATGGACAGCACCTGGGTCTGGCCGCGGGTGAACAGGGCGGAGCCGTGGACCCCGGGGATCACGTCGATCTGGCTGTCCAGGGGACGGATCTCATTCATGGCCCGGCCGTCCACGCGCTTGCCGGCCAGCAGCCACTTCTTCACGACCTTCTTCTGCAGCTTGTAGAGGATCTCGTCCATGTAGTTCATCATGTCGGGATGCTCTTCGCCGTACTTTTCCTGCATGGCGGTGACCCACTCGTTGACCCGGGCCTCCCGGACGTTCTTGTCGTCGGTGTCCATGCAGTGCTCCATGCCCTCGAACTCGTTGGCCACCAGCGTCTCGAACAGCTCGTCGTCGAAGGCGGCGTGCTCGTACTCGAACTTGGGCTTGCCCACCTCGGCCACCATCTGGTCGATCAGGTCCAGCACGCCCTGGAGCTTTTCGTGGGCCTGGACGATGCCCTCATACATGACGTCGTCGGGGATCTCCTTGGCCTCGGCCTCGATCATGACGATCTTCTTGTGGGTGGCGGCCACGGTGACGGTCATCTGGTTGACTTCCTTCTCGGCGTGGGTGGGGTTGAAGAGGTACTTCTCCCCGTCCCAGCCCAGCACGATGCCGGCGATGGGGCCGTTGAAGGGCACGTCGGAGATGGACACGGCGGCGGCCGCGCCGATCATGGCGGTGATCTCGGGAGAGCAGTCCCGGTCCACGTTCATGACCTCGCAGGCGATGACCACGTCATTGCGCAGGTCGGAGGGGAACAGGGGACGCATGGGCCGGTCGATGAGACGGCTGGCCAGCACCGCGGGCAGAGAGGGGCGGCCCTCCCGGCGCAGGAAGGAGCCGGGGATGCGGCCCACGGCGTAGAGCTTCTCGTTGAAGTCCACGGCGAGAGGGAAATAGTCGATGCCGTCCTTGGGCCGGGCGGAGGCGGTGACGGTGCACAGGACCGTGGTCTGGCCGTACTGGACCAGCACGGAGGCGTTGCACAGCTCCGCCATCCGGCCCACCTCCATCTTCAGGGGCCGGCCGCAGAAGTCCATCTCCCAGCGGTGGAGATTGTCGAATGTCTTGTGTTTGATGATCATTTGTTCTTTCCTTTCATTCCATACCAAATTCTATCCAGGAAACCCGCCGGGGCGGGTAACTTTCAGTAAACTATCGCCGCCAAGCGATACATGATTGAAGGCTCCCTTGTGCAAAGGGAGCTGGCTCCGGCGATAGCCGGAGACTGAGGGATCGTTGCCGGACCGGAGGTTGCCTCAACACTGGCAACAACCCCTCCGCCTCGCTATCGCTCGGCACCTCCCCTTGCACAGGGGAGGCGTCCAAAGCGGTAGGAAATCAAAAATGAGTGGGACAGTATGAACTTGTCCCACTCAAAAATCCTTCATAACCCTCAGTGCAAGTAACGAAACTTACTTACGGATGCCAAGCTTGGCGATGATGGCGCGGTAGCGCTCGATGTCGTTCTTGGCCACATAGTCCAGCAGACGGCGGCGCTTGCCGATCATCTTGAACAGGCCCATACGGCTGTGATTGTCCTTCTTGTGCACCTTCAGGTGCTCGGTGAGCTGATTGATGCGCTCGGTGAGGATGGCGATCTGGACTTCCGGAGAACCGGTGTCGCCCTCATGGGTCTTGTTGTTTTCGATGATAGCGGTCTTCTGTTCCTTGGTGATCATGGTCTTTGCCCTTCCTTTCGGTTTTACTAGACCCTGCGTCTGAGTGGGGGGCTGCGCCCCGGACCAAGTGCGCGGGTTTTTCCAAGCTCTGGTACTATATCATACATTATCCCGTTTGTCAAAAAATATTTGCAAAAGGACACAAAAACGCCGCCTCCCTCAGGAAAGCGGCGCTTTTGGGGGCAAACCGGCAGTTCACCGTCTGCCCAGGGCGAACTTGCCCGCCCGCATGGAGGCGATGACGCCCCCGTCGATGAGAAGGTCCGTGCCGGTGATGAACCCGGCGTCCGGCCCCAGCAGAAACACCCCCGCCGCCGCGATCTCGTCAATGGTGCCCGTGCGCCGGGCCGGGGAGGCGTCGATCATGCCCTGGTAGGTGTTGCCGGGGGCGTTGAACTCATCATAAGCCAGGGGCGTAACGATGATGCCGGGGCTCAGGGTATTGATACGGGCCCGCCGTTCGCCCCAGGTGGTGGCGGCCGCCGCCTGGACCCGGAGCTGGTTGGCCCGCTTGGCCACGATGTAGGCCGCGCCGGAAGAGGCCGTCTTGCTCCCGTCCAGGCAGGGCAGCTTGGCCAGCTCCGCCGCGGGCGTCATGGCCAGGGCCTGCTCGTCCTCCTTTGTCAGCGCCGAGGGCATATACCCGGTCTGGCTGGCCACCACCAGGCCCGCGCCGCCGGGGGCCATCACCGCGCCGAAGGCGTCGATGGCGTATGCGGTGCCGATCAGGTCCAAAGCGATGATGTGTTCCGGCTTGGCCTGACTGGGAGAGGCCCCCGCCGTCATAACAAACACCTTGACCGGCCCCAGGGACGCAGCCTTCTCCGCAAAGGCTTTCAGGGAAGCCGGGTCGCAGGCGTCCACAATGTAGGTCTGCACGTCATAGCCGCTGTACTGAAAATCATGGCTCACCCGCTCCAGGGCCTTTTCGCTGATGTCGCCCAGGAGTATCCTTTTGCCCGCCGCCACCCGCCGAAGGATGGCGGTGCCCATGGCCCCCGCGCCCAGCAGGACCACCACATCTTTGTTCTCGTTCCGATCCAGGATCATAGTCGCGCCCTCCTTGTTGTCCTTGACAAGACCAGTATAGCATTGTAGAATCAATAAAGCTAAACGAAGTATTAGATAATTAATCGAAAATACTGATTATACGGGTGAACGGCATGACCACAAAAGATATGGATGCCATCCTGGAGGTGGCCCAGACCCACAATTTCAACCGGGCAGCGGAGAATCTCTTTATGGCCCAGTCCACCCTCAGCTACCACATCAAGGCGGTAGAGGACGAGCTGGGCTTTGCCATCTTCGTCCGCTCTGGCAAGGGCGCGGCCCTGACGCCCGCCGGGGAGCAGTTTTGCGTCACGCTGCGAAACGTCCGCCAGGAGCTGAAAAACGCCGTGGAACAGGCCCAGAACTTCAGCGCCCGGTACGCGGAGAACATCTCCATCGGCATGCCTGTCCGCTCGGCCATCTATGACCTGCCTCGGCTCATGCGCCGGTTCGCCCAGCTCCACCCGGCGGTCTCCGTCACGCCGGTCTACTCCTACGCCAGCTCCATCGACCAGTTTTTGAAGGGGGAAACGGACATCCTCTTTGCACTGGAGACCAGCGTCCGGCATATCTCCGATATTCGGATCGAACCATTTTACGAAAGCCCCATCTATCTTCTCACCCTGCCCGGCGACCCCCTGGCGCAAAAGGCGCGTGTCACAGCGGAGGACCTGACAGGCCGGACGCTGATGATCGGCGGCGGCTCCCCGCCTGCTCTGAAAAAGGTGCAGCAGCGGATCATCGCCGGGGGCCGTGTGAACTACTTCAACAGCGCCGACCATGAGACCACGCTGACCAACGTGGCGGCGGAGAAGGGTGTGTGCCTCTCGCCGGGGTTTCTCAACGACCACAACCCCGAATTTGCCTGGACGCCCTTTGACTGCCGGGAGACCATATCCTGCGTGCTCTGCACCCACCGGGAGGACCAGCGCCCCATCGTCCGGGAGTTCGTGGCCCTCCTGCGGGAGCACTACGCCGACACGGGACAGCAGAAAGGCCGTGCTCTCTGACAGAGCACGGCCTTTAGCTTATTCATTTCACTTCCGGACCTGGCTCTTCATGGGCTTTTTTGGCAGGAAAGCGGGCCCGGGCCTCTTGTCCGGAGGAGGCCGGAGAAACTCAGAGCACAGACTCTCTGTGATAATCTGTCACATCGCTGCCCAATTTCTCGTATAATTCCTTCACTCTGATCTCTTGATTCCGGACCGCTTTCAGCTCGCGGTCCGTTACGCCTATAAACTCAACAAAACACACCTTGCCATTGGGGGTGTCGATCTCGTGGAATTTATCGTCCGGCACAGTGATGAAACCGGTGATATTGGACCTTCTGTTGCAGTCTATCCCCTCCGACTGGCCCGTATACAAGCTCTCATAGACATGGAACAGCTCGCCATTCGTGAACGTGATCCGGGCGATCGACTGCAATATCCCGCAGACGCATCTTATCTCATCTTCCTCGTTCTCATAGGCGTCTTTTTTCAGCTTAAAGGTAAATTCCATGCCATAGCCGCTGATCTCCGGGATGTCCGACTCCTTGTCGTACAATTCGGATAAACCATAGGTCACGAAATGCCAATAGCTGCCGCCGTCATACACGCTGATCCCGTCCAGGGGCTGATCTCCCCCAAACCGCCAGTTGATAAGAGTGCCGTAATGCTTCGGGTCCTCCTGATGGGGATATACCCTGTCGCATTCCTCTGTTATCGCGTCCCATCCCGGCGCATCGTCCTCCGGCGGCTCCTGCTGAAGCTGGAGCATTTCCGCCAGCGACAATCCTTTTATCAGGATCGCGTCGTCCCTCTCGTCGATCTTCTGCTCCTGCAAGCGTGCCAAGGCGGCGAAATACTCCTGTTCAAATAAGACTTCCCCCTTCGTCGTGCTGAAAAACACGATCTTCCACTGTCTCACCGGTCTCCCGTCAACTTGATATTGATTTTGCGGCGCTTTGAAAAGGACAGTGTCTGTCCCCTCCGTTAACGCGACGGCGCCGAAGGGCTCTCCCTGGGGGTCCACATAAAACTTTGGCACGGCGGTATAGGCTTGTGCCCAGACAGCGGACGCTGCATCTGCTTCGTTTTTCTTCCTGAACTTTTCAAACAGTCCCATCGTTGTCCCCTCCGCCGGCCAAAGCCGGACCGCAAGGACCCGGAGCCATACTCAAAACGCGCTTTCTCATGTTGTTCCTTTCCTTTCTTTTGTTCCGGCAGTCGGACCCGGGACGGGGCATTCCCGCCCCGGGTCTTTCCGCCGAGACAACGCAAAAGCGGCGCAGGGGTTCTCCCCTACACCGCGAAAGGACACAACACCGCCCGTTCCACCTTTCCCCTTGTAAAAATCAGGGGGAGCGGGTATAATGAGGCGTGGCGCAGTGATTCTGCTGTGTGGGAGGGCTCTTCTCCTGCATAGGGCCGCGGGGTGTTGCGAGCGCCCCGCGGCCTGCCTTTGGATGTCTCGCAAGGCCATTATAGCGCGGTACGCCTTATGGCGCAAGAGATTTTTTCATATCGAAGGAACAAGGACGCGGCTTGACCGCGTCCTTGTCATTTTCATTTCCGGAACTGGCTCTTCATGCGCTTTTCGTGGTTGAGGATGCTCTTGCGCAGGCGCAGATGCTCCGGGGTGACCTCCAGAAGTTCATCGTCCGCCATGAACTCCAGACACTGCTCCAGGCTCATCTGCTTGGGCGGGATGAGGCGCAGGGCCTCGTCGGAGCCGGAGGCACGGGTGTTGGTCAAGTGCTTGGACCGGCACACGTTCACCACGATGTCCTCTTTCTTGGGGCTCTCCCCCACGATCATGCCGGCGTACACCGCCGTGCCGGGGCCGATGAACAAAGCGCCCCGGTCCTGGGCGTTCCACAGGCCGTAGGCCACCGCCTCCCCGGTCTCAAAGGCGATGAGGGACCCGGTGTTGCGCCGCTTCACCTCCCCCTTGATGGGGGCGTAGGAGTCGAACACCGAGGCCATGATGCCCTCGCCCCGGGTGTCGGTCAAAAACTCGCTCCGGTAGCCGAACAGGCCCCGGGTCGGCACCAAAAATTCCAGCTTCATCCGGTCCCCGATGGGAGTCATCTCGATGAACTCGCCCTTTCTCTGGCCCAGCTTCTCCATAACGGAGCCCATGCACTCCCCAGGCACGTCCAGCACCACCCGCTCCATGGGCTCGCACTGTTTGCCGTCGATGGTCTTGTAGAGCACCCGGGCCGGGGACACCTGGAACTCATACCCCTCCCGGCGCATGGTCTCGATGAGAATGGAAAGATGCATCTCCCCCCGGCCGGCCACATTAAAGGCGTCGGTGGAGTCCGTCTCCGTCACCCGCAGGGACACGTCCTTCAAGGTCTCCTGCTCCAGGCGCTGACGGATGTTCCGGCTGGTGACCCAGCGGCCCTCCCGGCCGGCGTAGGGGCTGTCGTTCACCGAGAAGGTCATCTCGATGGTGGGGGCGGATATCTTCACGAAGGGCAGGGGCTCCGG
The DNA here is from genome assembly GCA_947632005.1 of uncultured Oscillospiraceae bacterium. GTDB lineage: Bacteria > Bacillota > Clostridia > Oscillospirales > Oscillospiraceae > CAJOIG01. Next base: position 27,567 of record CANRNU010000006.1, read on the forward strand.
GGCCTCCGGGGCGCAGATGGTGTCCCCGATGGTCACGTCCCCGATGCCGCTCATGGCGATGATGCTGCCCGCCTCCGCCACCGTCACCGGCTGGCGGCCCAAGGGCTCATACTCATACATGCTCACGGCCTTGGCCTTGCGGACAGGCCGCTCGTTGTGGTAGTCGCAGACCACGATCTCCTGGTTCTGGGTCACTCGGCCCCGCTCGATGCGACCGATGGCGATACGACCCACATATTCGTTATAGTCCAGGGAACTGACCAGCATCTGGAAGGGCTCGTCCACGGGCCGCTCCGGGGCGGGGATATAGTTCACGATGGCCTCAAACAGCGGCGTCAGGTCCGTGCCGGCCTCGTCGGGGCTGACGGAGCAGGTGCCCTGCCGGGCGGAGGCGAAGAGCATGGGACTGTCCAGCTGCTCGTCGGTGCAGCCCAGGTCCATGAGAAGCTCCAGTATCTCGTCGATGACCTCATAGATGCGCTGGTCAGGCCGGTCTATCTTGTTGACCACCACGATGACCTTGTGGCCCAGCTGCAGGGCGTGCTCCAGCACGAACCGGGTCTGGGGCATGGGTCCCTCGGCGGCGTCCACCAGCAGCAGCACGCCGTTGACCATCTTCAAAATGCGCTCCACCTCGCCGCCGAAATCGGCGTGGCCCGGGGTGTCCACGATGTTGATCTTGGTGTCCTTGTAGTGGATGGCGGTGTTCTTGGCCAGGATGGTGATGCCCCGCTCCCGCTCCAGGTCGCCGGAGTCCATGATCCGCTCCTGGACCTGCTGGTTCACCCGGAAGGCTCCGGACTGGCGGAGCATGGCGTCCACCAAGGTGGTCTTGCCATGATCCACGTGGGCGATGATGGCGATGTTGCGCAGATCTTGCATGAAACTGTCACTCTCTTCTCTGTATTAACGCAAGTTGGGATTATATCACGGGAGGGGCCTCTTTGCAATCGTCACCAAGCACAAAAATGCCCTCAAACCACGGTCTCCGGACATTTTCCTGTCCCATCCCGCCGCCGGGGCCGCTTTTGCGGCGCCGCGCACGGCGGACGGACAGAGAAGACCGGGCATTTTCTATCCGGAGGGGTCTTCTCAAAAACGGTCAACGGATATATCATGCTCCTGACCGACCGGTCAGCGGAGGTGCGTCATGAACGACAGATTCTTTTCCCTTCCCCAGGAAAAACAGCGGGCCATTATCAACGCCGGCTACCGTGTATTCTCCCAAAACGCCTACAAAAACAGCCCCATGAGCGAGATCGCGGCGGAGGCGGGCATCAGCAAATCCCTGCTGTTTCACTACTTTCGGAACAAAAAGGAGCTATACCTGTTTTTGTGGGACCAGTGCGCCCAAATGACCATCGCGGTGCTGACCCGGTACGGATGCTACCGGCAGGAGGAGCTGTTCGTGAGCATGGAGCGGGGGATGCGGGCCAAGATGGAGCTCATCCGCCGGTACCCCGACATGGCCAGCTTCACCATCCGGGCGTTTTATGAAAAGGACGCCGAGGTCTGCGCCGCCGTCCAGGAGAGCTATCACCGCTATTTCAATCTCAAGGCGGATCTGGCCCGTCTGAATCTGGACCCGGCCCAGTTCGTCCCCGGCCTGGACATCCCCATGATGTACCGGGAGATGTATTGGGCGTCGGAGGGGTATCTCTGGGAGATGGTCCAGCGGGGAGACGTGGACATGGGCCAGATGGAGAGGGATTTTACCCGCCTCATAGCGTTTTGGAAGAGCATCTATCTGCGAAAGGAGTGAGCCCATGGACGCCATCTGCACCCGCGGCCTGACCAAATACTACGGCAGGCGCCGCGCCATCCAAAACATCGACCTGACCGTGGAGCAGGGGGATTTCTTCGGCTTCATCGGCCCCAACGGCGCGGGCAAGTCCACCACCATCCGCGCCCTGCTGGGGCTCATCCGGCCCAGCGCCGGCCAGGGGCGGGTATTGGGTCTGGACATCGTAAGGGACCGGGAGAAGATCCTGGAACGGGTCGGTTATCTGCCCTCGGAGACGGCGTTCTGGCCCGGCATGCGGGTGCGGGACATCCTGAAGCTCTCCGCCGGCCTTCGCCGGTGCGACTGCGCCGGGGAGGCGGACCGGCTGTGCCAGCGGCTGCGGCTGGACCCGGCCCGGAAGGCGGAGGAGCTGTCCTTCGGCAGCCGGAAAAAGACCGCCATCGTCTGCGCTTTGCAGCATGAGCCGGAGCTTCTCATCCTGGACGAGCCCACGGGCGGCCTGGACCCGCTGATGCAGCGGGAGTTTTTCGCCATCCTCCGGGAACGGAACGCAGAAGGCGCGACCATCTTTCTGTCCAGCCACATCCTCTCGGAGGTCCAGCGCAGCTGCGCCCACGCCGCCGTCATCCGGGAGGGGTCGCTCATCGCCGGCGGCAGCGTGGAGGCCCTGGTCCGCACCGGCGCCAGACGGGTCAGTGTCCGGGGCCGCGCCAGGCTCGACGCCCTCCCCGGCGTGCGGGACCTGCACATATCGTCGGAAGGGGCCGATCTCCTCTACAGCGGGGACATCCGGGACCTGCTCGCGGCGCTGGCCGCAGGGGACGTCCGGGACCTGTCCGTCTCCGAGCCGGACCTGGAAGAGGTATTTTTGCATTTTTACGAAGACGGAGGCAGCGGGATATGACCATCTTCCGGCATGAACTGCGGCAGGGCCGGGCCGCTCTCACGGTCTGGACCGCCGCCCTCGGGTCTCTTCTCGCCGCCTGTGTGTTCCTGTTCCCCGAGATGAAAGAACAGATGGACGCGGTGGGCAGTTCGTTCGCGTCCATGGGCAGCTTTACCGCCGCATTCGGGATGGACCGGCTGGAGCTCGGGACTCTGAGCGGGTTTTATGCCGTCGAGTGCGGGAGCATCCTGGGGCTCGGCGGGGCGCTGTTCGCCTCGCTGCTGGGCATCTCGGCCCTGGCCAAAGAGGAGCGGGGCCGCACGGCGGAATTTCTGCTGACCCACCCCGTGTCCAGGGCGCGGGTGGTCACCGAAAAGCTGGCGGCGCTCCTGGCACAGCTCACAGCCGCGGACCTCATCATCCTGGGACTGGCTCTGCTGGCGGCGGCGCTCATCGGGGAGGATGCCCCCTGGAAAGAGCTCCTGCTCCTGCACGGGGCGAATTATCTGCTCCATGTGGAGCTGGGGTGCGTCTGCTTTGGCCTGTCCGCGTGCCTGCGCCGGGGCGGCGCCGGACCCGGCATGGGCCTGGCCGCCGGGATGTATTTTCTGGACCTGCTGGCCAACATGACGGACCGGGCGGGCTTTCTCAAGGCCGTCACCCCCTTCGGCTATTGCGACGGCGCGGACATCCTCGCCGCCGGGGCTCTGGACACCGGACGGGTCGCCCTGGGCGCGCTGTTTGCCTGCGCCGGTGTCGGGGCGGCCTACGGTCGCTACCGCAGAAAAGACATCCGCTGACACACGGCCCGGCGTCCCTCTCTGCGCTCAGTTCTCGAAATATCTCTCCCGGTATGCCCTGGGCGTCTGGCCTGTGCGGGCCTTGAAGGCCCGGATGAAATGGCTCTGGGAGCTGAACGCCAGGATGGCGCCGATGTCCGCGCAGGAGTAGTCCGAGAATTTGAGCATGTTGCCGGCTGCCTCGATGCGCCTGTCCATCACATAGTCCGAGACGGACCGGCCCGTCTCCTTTTTGAACAGGGCGGACAGATAGCTCTCCGTCAGGCCCGCCTGCTCCGCCAGGTCCGGCAGGGTGATGCGCTGATGCAGGTGCTCGTAGATATAGTCCACGCACCGCGCCACAGGCCGGGAGTACGGCGTCCGTCTGGGGACGGCCCGGACCTCTTTGAGATAGAACTCGAACATCTCCCGCCGGAGCTGGCAGACGTCCTCCACGGTGTCCAGCCGGTCCATCCGCTGAATGAACAGATCGCTGCTGTTGTAGGCCCGCTCCGGCTCCATCCCCGCGGCCATGGCGGCCCGGCAGGCCATGGTGGCGGAGGCCACGAACAGGTATTTGCAGTTGCGCACCGGGTCGTCTGACACATGCCCCGCCAACCCGGAAGCAAACATCCGCACCGATTCCTCCACCGTCCCCGGATCGCCGGCCCGGAGCATCTCATACTGACGCATGTCCTCCTCGTTGGTGTGATGCCGCTCCCCGGTCTCCCGGTGGATGTACTCCATATACCGCAGCTTCTTCTCGTCCACCGTCATCGTCCGCATCCCGCTGCCTCCCTTCACTTTGCAATATCATTATATCATAAATCATATCATTGTGCAATAACTCCCCCGGTCCTTCTGCCATAATGAAGCCATCAAAAACAGATCTGCCGGAGGACGGGACCATGAAGAATATGACCAAAATGATGAAGAAGATCCGCAGGTACCAGAAGCTGGAGGCCGGCCGCAGACAGTTCATGCCCCTGGTACGGCCCACGGCCTACGTGTTCGTGAACAACGTGTCCGTACCCATCGTGGCGAACCTGTGACCGTACGAGCGGGCATAGGAAATGCGGCCCCGGCGTGACGCCGGGGCCGCATTGCTTTCATAAGACGGATGTCTCTCCGGGCTCCGCCGGGAGGCTGGGCCTTTTCCCGGCCTATTCCTCCGGCTCGTCCGGCAGGCGCATCTTGGGCACATGCACGTCGAAGGGGCCGCTCACCGTGCAATAGATGCCCTCCTGCTCCAGCAGGTCCACGAAGGTCCTCACCGTGCTGTCGTCCTCGAACTCCTGCATGAAGCAGTAGTCGAAATATCCGTTGCAGGTGTTGATCTCGATGCAGATGCCGCTGCCGTCTGTGGTCACGGAGCAGTGGACCGACTCGATCATATTGGCCATGCTGCCCCAGTCCGTCCGGCCCACATAGCTGACCTTGAAGCTCACGGGAGCGGAGGCCGGCAGGTTGCCGATGCCCGTCCGGGCGCCGGTGACGACGGGGCGCAGCAGGGCAAATCTCTCCTGAAGCGTCAGCGGCTCCAGCTCCTTTTCCAGGGCCAGCTGCTTTCGCACCGTGTCCCACACCGTCTCCGGCTGGCTCTGGAGCATCACCATGCCGCGGCTGCAAATGGCCAGCCGCTCGATGTCCGCCCCCTTCAGCCGGGGCGGATAGGCAAGCTCGATGAGCTTGACCATGCTCTGGTGGGCCAGGGGCTTATGGATCACGTCCCGGATGTTGTGGGCCATGCCGCAGACCACCGGCTGCGTCATATCCGGGTACAGGGTGTGCAGGGTCTTGGCCATGAAGGCCGAGGTGATGGTGGCGGGGCTGCCGTCCTGGGTGCGGGTATACTTCATGAAGGAAGTCTCCCCGATGCGGATGTGCCAGCAGCGCTGCCTTCCCACGGGGATATGGTCCGTGACAGAAAATGCGCCGCTCCACCGGGGCAGCAGGGGCTCCTCCGTCTCCGGCGCCTGGGCCGGGAACGGGTCCTCCAGCTCTTCGGCGGGGATGTCCTCCCCCGCCAGGCGCACGCCCGCCGGGTCAAGCTGACGCCCCTCCGTCTCGCAGAGGTAGTAGTACAGCGTCGTCTTGATCCAGTGGAAAGCTCCGGCCCCGTCCGTCAGGGCGTGGAACGCCCCGAAGACCACGCTGGTGCGCTCATAGCTGACCCCCACCAGGTGGTAGTTGGACGCCGCCGTGTTGAGCTTTGCCGGCTCCGGTCCCTTCACGATGGTCACCGGCAGGGGGTTGTCCTCCAGCACCAGCTCCTCGCCCTGCACCGTCAGGCGCACGGCGAAATAGGGGTACCGCTCCATGGCTCTGTCCAGCGCCCGGCGCAGGGGCTCCGGCTCGATGGGGTTTTTCAGCGTCACCCGGACGCTGAACGCATTGGCAAAATCCCGGTTCGCCCCGTAAAACATCGCCAGGCTCACCGGCGCCAGTTTCGTTCTTTCCATATGCTCCTCCGTCCGGCGGGACAGATGCCTGTTCCCGCCGGTCTGCACGTCCTGTCAGAAAAACGGATGTGCTTTGTTCTGATTCTCATAGGGCGGGCGGAGGCTGTCGCCGCCCGTTACCTTGTCCAGCTCCTCGTCGCGCAGGTCCTTGTCCTCGTTCTGCTTCTTTTCCTCGCTCTGGACCTTTTCCTCGTTCATGTGCCGTTCCTCCTTCATGGCGTTCTGCTTCCTGTTGGGCCGCCTGCCGGCGCCGGGTCAGGGGGCCACCATGCGGGCGTTGCACTTGACAGGCTGCCCTGCGGCATAGGCCTGCTGCGCGTGGATCTTTTCGGACACGCAAAACGTATCCTTCTCCGTCGTTACAAAAATGCAATCGCCGCAGTTGGCGCTGACGTACGCAGCCCATGCCTGCTCGAAGCCGCTGGCGTCTGTGCCGCCCGTCACCTTTTCCAGTTCCTGCTCATTCAGATTCTTCTGCTCGCTCATGGTCTTTTCCTCCTTGAAAATGATTTATTGTTGTCCGGCAAAGCCGGAGACTTCCCGTTCTGTCGCAGTGTTCAGTTGAGCTTGGGCGGCACGAACCGGCCCATGTTTTTATGCACCGGCGTCCGTCTCGGCTGTGTCCAGGCGCTGCCGGGCAACCAGCTCCGCGAAGAAGCCGTCCTCGGCAATGAGCTCGTCGTATGTGCCGTCCTCCACGATATGGCCCCCGTCCAGCACGATGATCCTGTCACAGTGGCGGATGGTGCTCAGCCGGTGGGCGATGACGATGCGGGTGCATTTGAGCTTATCCAGGGACTCGGACACCACCCGCTGGGTGATGTTGTCCAGGGCCGAGGTGGCCTCGTCGAACATGAGGATGCGGGGCTTTGGCGCGATGGCCCGGGCAATGAGGATCCTCTGGCGCTGACCGCCGGAGATGCCGCCGCTGCCCTCGGATATCAGGGTATGCATCCCCATGGGCATGCGCCGGATGTCCTCCGCCACGCCCGCCATCTCCGCCGCCGCCCAAGCGTCGTCCATAGTCAGCCACGGCGCGGAGATGGTAATGTTGGAGTAGATATCGCCCTGGAACAGTTTCCCGTCCTGCATCACCACGCCCATGCGCCGACGCAGGCTCTTCAGGTCCAGGCCCGACATGTCCCGGCCGTCGTAGTAGATGGCGCCCTTTTGGGGCTTTTCAAAGCCCAGCAGCAGCCGCATGAGCGTACTCTTGCCGCAGCCGGTCTTTCCCACAATGGCCACATACTGACCGGGGCGGATCTTGAGGCTCATGTCGTCTACCACATTGGGCATATCCTCCGAGTACCGGAAGGAGACGTTGTTCAACTCAATGCCGCCAGAGAGGCGCTCTACCACCTGTTTGTCCGCGCTGATCTCCGGCTCCGCCTCCAGGATGGGCTTGGCCATGTTGAGGATAGGGACGATCTGACCCGCCATGGACGCGATGCCCGCCAGCGAGGCAAAGGCCCCGGTGATCATGGCATAGGCGGAATTGAAGGCGTAGTATTCCGCCGCGGACACGCCGCTTCTCACCGCCACGGCATACATCACCAGCGTGCCGGTGAGGCTGATGGCCAGGCTGATGACGCTGTTCACCTTCAAAAACATGGGCGGGTCATAGGCCAGCCGGGCCCCCTTGGCATACTGCTCGCTCCACTTGGCAAAGGCCCGCTTCTCCGCGCCGGAGAGCTTCACCTTCTGCACGCCGCTGATGAGGGCGTAGGAAAGGCCGCTCTCCTTGGCGTCCTGCTCCATCATCTGCTGGGTGACGCCCTTTTGCCGGATGGAGGTGAGGACCGAGAACACCAGCGTGACGCCCACCACCGCCAGCGCCGGGACCACCAGCGCCGGTGCGTAGGCAAAGATCTGGGTGATCTGCAGCAGGGAGAACAGGCTCGTCAGCCCCACCGCCGCCACAGAGGTGACAAGAAGGCTGGAGAGCGTCTTGATGTTCATGACACGGGTGGCCATCTCGCCGGTGCTGTACTGCCGGAAGAAGTTGGCCGGCAGGGCAAACAGGCGCATCATCCCGGCGGCCTCTACCGCCACGGATACCTTCGTCGCCATCCGCCCGGAGAGGAGCTGCTTCACCACCTCCAGCAGCTGGGTGCTCACGCTCACCAGCAGCATGAAGGAGATGAGCGCCGCCAGCACCTGTATGCTTCCGCTGTCCGCCACACGGGAGAACAGCAGATTGTTGAGCCTGGGCAGCAGCAGTCCCACCAGCGACACCGCCAGCGCGGCTGCCCCGAACAGGAGCCGGTCCGCCCAGGAGGTACAGGAGCCTATGTACCGCATCAGGCCCGGGATGCCGATCTTCCCCTGGGGGAAGGGCCGGTAGAACGCGATGGCCTCCCGTTCAAAAAGCGCCGCCCTGCGGGCGTTCACCCGCGTGCGCCTGCCCGCGTCCGTGTCATAATATGTATAGCCGGAAAGGCCCGCAGGGACCAGGGCCGTGAGGGCGCCGCTGTCCTTCCGGCGGGCCAGCATGGCGCCGATGGCGTCCTGATACCAGCGCTCCTCCAGCGTCACCGTCCGGCGCATGATGCCGTGGGGACGCAGCAAAAATTCCAGCTGCTCGTTGAAGTCCTTCACCGAGCCGGGTATCTCCCGGCTTTTGACGTGGTAGAACTTCAGTATCTCCTCCATGGCGCTCTTGGCCTGCTGGCTGCTGTCCCCGGGGACGACCGGACGGCCCAGCACCGCCCCGGCAATGGAGGCGAAGCCCTCCTCAAAGGCCTGCTGGTCCTGCCGCTTGCGCTCGCGTATCTGTTCGTCAAACCAACCCATGGCGCGCCCCCTCAGTCATTGGACACCAGGCGGGTGTAATACCCGTTCATGGCGTAGAGCTCCTCGTGCGTCCCCCGCTCCACCACCTTGCCCTGGTCCAGCACGATGATCTCGTCGCAGTCACGGATGGTGGAGAGCCGGTGGGCTACCACGATGCAGGTGACGCCCCGGTCCTTGATGGACTTGACCACCTCATACTCCGTCTTGGCGTCCAGGGCGGAGGTGGCCTCGTCCAGGATGATGATGGTGGGGTCCTGGGCCAGGACCCGGGCGATCTCCATGCGCTGGCGCTGGCCGCCGGAGAAGTCCCGGCCGCCCTCGGTCAGCTTGTGGTCATAGCCGCCCTGCCGCTGGACGATGTCGCTGTGTATCCCCGCGTCCCGGGCCGCCAGGATCATCTCAAAGTCCTCGATGGACTTATCCCACATCTTGATGTTTTCCGCGATGGTGTCCTCAAAGAGGATGACGTCCTGGTCCACCACCGCCAGGGACCCGGTAAACACGCTCCGGTCGATGTCCCGGATGGGCTTGCCGTCGAAGAGGATCTCCCCGCTCCAGGGCTGGTAGAGCCCGGAGATGAGCTTGGACAGCGTGCTCTTGCCGCAGCCGGACCCGCCCACGAAGGCCACCCGGCTGCCCGGCTTCAGGGACAGGTTGAAATCCTCGATGAGGGGGTCCGCCAGCTTGGAGTAGCCGAAGGTCACGTGGCGCATCTCCAGCGCCCCGGAGAGCTTGTCGTAGCTCTCCGGCGCCTCTCCCTCGGCCATGTTGCTGTCCTCGGGGTATTCCATCACGTCCTCCACCCGCTCCATCTCCGTGCGCATCTCCTGGATGGTCTGCCCGGCGCCGATCAGCGACGTCGCCGGGGCGGTGAAGCTCATGAGGAACCCCTGGAAGGCCATGACCATGCCCAGGGTGAAGCTGCCCTGCATCACGAACAGCACCCCCAGGAACAGGATCACCATATCACAGACGATGCTCACCAGAGACGGGATGAGCCCCAGGTACGCGTCCATCTTCGTAAAACGCGTCTCCTGGGTGTTCACGCTGGCCTGATAGCCCGCCCAGCGCTCAAAATAGCCGTTCTCCGCCCCGGCGGCCTTGATGGTCTCGATCATCTCGATGGCCGCCATGGTGGAGGCCGCCAGCTTCCCCGAATCGCGCATCTGCACCCGCATGACGTTTATCCGCTTTTGGGAGATGAACCGGCTCACCGCCAGGTTGATGACCACCGACAGCAGGCCCACCAGCGTCAGGACCCAGGAGTAGCGCAGCATGACGGCCAGATAGAACACCATCATGCCGGCGTCCAGCACCAGGGGGCCCAGTGTATTCACCAACTCCTGGGCAATGGTGGCATTGGTCTGCTGCCGCTGCTGGATATCGCCGGCCATGCGCTGGGAGAAAAACTCCATGGGCATGTGCAGCACCTTCCACAGGAAGGTGGCCGCCCCCACCGAGGCCAGCTTGCCGGTGATGCGCAGGGACCATACCGCCTGGATCCAGGCCACCACCAGCTGCAGCAGACTGACCCCGGCCAGCGCCCCCAGGAACGGCCACAGCCACTGGGGATTCTCGCCGGTCAGGAGCCTATCCATGAATATCCGGGAAAAGGCCGGGTTGATCACGCCGAACAGGGAGCTGATGAGGGTGGTGAGCGCCACGAATACCAGGGCCGTGCCCGCGCCGGTCAGGCGTTTTTTCGCATAGTTGACCATGCTCTTGGGGCTGCCGCTGGGCTGGAACGCCTCCCCCGGCTCGAACGCCATGCAGATGCCCGTGAAGGACTCGTCAAAGCTCTCCATGCTCACCGGCACCGTGCCCCGGGCCGGGTCGTTCAGGATGGCCTTGTCCCCTCTGAACCCGTTCAGCACCACAAAATGGTTGAAGTTCCAGTGGATGATGCAGGGGAACGTCCCCTGCCTCTTCAGGTCCTCCGGCTCATAGCGGTACGCCTTTGCCGTGAGGCCATAGCTCCTGGCCGCCCGCAGCACGTTCCTGGCGTTGGAGCCGTCCCGGCTCACGCCGCAGTCCGCCCGCACCTGCTCCAGGGGTATCCACTTCCCGTAGTAGGCCAGCACCATGGTCAGACAGGCCGCGCCGCACTCCAGCGCCTCCATCTGCATGATCACCGGCACCTTCGCCACCCCTTTGGTGACAGGTCTTTTGATCTCAGCCTTCTTCATAGGCGTCTCAGTTCAGCAGAAAGGAGATGGGCGAAACGCTGTCCACCACGATCTCAGCCTCATATACGCCCTCCGCCAAAGACGCGCCCACCTGGGCAGGATACACCCACTGGCCCGCCTCCAGGCCGCCAACGTGCATGGTATAGGCGTCGAAGCTCTCATCCACCGGCACGGGCCTGGGGTCGATCCCGTTCAGGACATACTCCTCCCCGCCCACGCGGACGGTCTGTCCCTCCTGCACCGCATCCAGGTCGTCTTCCCCTATGTAGCAGATGACCCCGCCGTCCGCTCCGGCTACTGCCGCCGCGGCGACCGTCGTCTCCAGCCGGCCCAGCGCCGACCAGATGATGAGCCCCGCCAGCAGCGCGATCACCGCGGCCAGCACCAGCCACACCCCCGGACTCGTCACCCGGATATAGTCGTTCATCTGCTCCGGACTGGATACTTTCTCCAGACTTTTTTGACGAAACAGCCCGTTGTCCATGCCAACTCTCCTTCTGCTAAGTTTTCAGGCGCCCTTCATCCGTTCAGAAGGTCAGTGTGTCTATCCGGCCCAGGAGCTCGGCCAGCCGGGCTTTGCAGTTGGCGATGATGGCCTGCCCCTCGGCGGTGCCGCTCAGCCGGCGGATGGTACGCCGCAGCAGCCGGGTGTAGCCGATCACCTTTGCCTTGCCGGCGATCTCGTCCAGTCGGGCTGCATCGTCCGTGCCGAAATACAGCCGGAGGGTCTTCTCCCAGATGGCGGTGCAGGTGTCGTAATCCAGCCCCAAAAACTTCTCCGACACGCTGTGGTCCAGCTCGCCGAAGCCCTGATAGGCCAGGAATATCGACGCGAACTCGAACACCGGGTGGCCCATGCACAGGGTGTCCATGTCGATGAGCAGCACCTCGCCGTTTTGGACCATGACATTTTTGACGTGGTAGTCCCCGTGGAGCATATGGTGGTCCTCCGGCACGTCGGCGATGAGCCGGCGGAGCTTTTCGTACTGCTCCGGGGGAAGATGTCCGTTCAGAAAGTCCGCCCAGTCCAGGGCCACGGCCTTCATGTCCGGCATATCCCCGGGCTGCACCTCGGTGGCGTGTATCTTTTTCAGCAGCTCCACATACACGCCGACATATTCGTCCAGCTTCTCCGGCTCGGCGATGATGAGCTTTGCCAGGCTCTTGGCGTTCAAGAGCTCAAAGACCGAGCCATAGCCGTCGCCCACCTTGACCACATCGTAGGGGATGGCGGTGGGGATGCCCAGCACGAAGGCCCGGCGGGCCAGTTCCCGCTCCCGGTGGATGTCCGGCAGGCTGTCCGGATTCAGATACACCTTGATGATGGTGTCCGGGTCCAGACGGTATACCTCGCCGTTGGCGCCCCGGCCGATGACCTCGCAGCCCTCCACGCTCAGCCGCCGGTACGCCTTTTCCACCGGTATCATCTCCGTGAAGCCGGTCATGTCCAATATCTCATATACCTCCGGGGACGCGTTCACGATGCGCAGTCCCGGCTGCTCCTTCCGCAGCCGGAGGATGACCCGCAGGCCCGCGCTGGAGATGTATGTGAGCTGCTCCAGATCCAGCACCACACCCGCTTCCGGAGCCTGCTGACGCAGCTCGTTCAGCTCCTGCTCGGCCTGCGCGGCGTTGCTGGAGTCGACGTGCCCTGCCAGATACACCGTCAGCACGCCGTTTTCCTGTTTGCCCTCTGCAATCTTCATATTGAACCCCTTTCACGCCTCCAGGCTTTTTTTGATCGTGAGAATGTTCTGTCCGTCTTTGTACTCGTATTTCACATCGTCCATGGTCTTCTTCACCATAAAGATGCCCAAGCCGCCGATCTGTCTGTCCTCGGCGGAAAGGGACACGTCCGGGTCCGTCTTCGCCAGCGGGTCGTAGGGCCTGCCCTGGTCGATGAACGTGATGCGCACCGCCAGCGGCTCCTGGTCCACATCCACCCGCACCGTGGCCGGACCTGTATCCGGATCGTAGGCATAGTGGGCGATGTTGCCGAACAGCTCGTCGATGGCGATGTCTATTTGGGTCTGGGCCTTCATCGGGCAGTCCAGCGCCTCCAGCCGCTCGTTCACAAAGTCCGTCACTGCCGGGATGTTCTCCAGGGTGGCCTCCACCGTCAGTTCGTCCGGCTCGCCCGTTCCCGTCTTCTCCCGGAACTCCAGACAGAGCATGGTGATGTCGTCAAATTGGGGCGCCTCCCCCACGAACCGGTCGATGTCCGCCTTCACTGCCGGCAGCAGCTCGTCCGGCGACACCTCCGCGTTCCGGTTCAGCACCGCCTCCAGCCGCTCCATCCCGTACAGCTCGTTGCTCCCGTTGGTGGCCTCCGTCACTCCGTCCGTGTACTGGAACAGCTTGTCGCCCGGCTCCAGCTCCATGCTCCCCATCCGGTACCGCGTCCCCTCCATGCCTGCCAGCACAAAGCCAGGCCGGATCTTGTAGGGGGCGTAGCTGCCGTCCTTTTTGCAGATGAACGGCATCTCATGCCCCGCGTTGACGAAGTCGAACCGGCCGGTCTCCAGGTCCAGCACGCCCTCAAAGGCCGTGATGAACATCTCCTCGCTGTTGGACTCGCACAGCAGCCGGTTCACCTCCATGAACACCTCGCCCAGGTCCCGCCCCGGCGTGGTGTGGTCCTTGATCAGCGTCTTCCCGATGACCATGAAAAGGGCCGCCGGCACGCCCTTGCCGGACACGTCCGCCATCACCACGGCCAGGTGGGTGTCGTCCACCATGAAGAAGTCGTAAAAATCTCCGCCCACCTCTTTGGCCGGGGCCATGGAGGCAAAGATGCTGAATTCCTTCCGGTCCGGGAAGGGCGGGAAGATGCAGGGCAGCATGGACGCCTGGATATGGGTGGCGATGTCCAGCTCCGCGCCGATGCGCTCCTTTTCCGCCGTGACGTTCGTCAGGTCCCTGATATAGCTGTTCAGCGACCCGGCCATGCCGTTGAAGGCCACCGCCAAGTCCCCGATCTCGTCGTTTTGCCGCACGGCAGCCTGGTGGGTCAGGTCCCCGGAGCTTATGTGTTCCACGTCCGACCGCAGCTCCAGGAGCGGACCGGTGAGCCGCCGGGAGAACCCGCCGCTCAGGCCCACCACTCCCCCGATGATGAGAGCGAACACCGCGAGGGACAGGATCTCCGTCCGTGCGATGCGCGCATTTATGGTCGCGGCGGTGGCATCGGTCCGGGCGGTGATATCCGCACGGATATCCTCGACCGGGGTCAGCACAGCATCCGCCGGCGCGTGGATTGCCAGCGTCCAGTCTGCGGTGGTGATGGGCGTATAGGCGTAGTAGATATCATCCGATGTGGACGTGACGCCGGTGACGCCGCTCATGATCTGAGACGCCGCCTCATAGGCCGGGCAGTCCGGGGACCAGACGTTGTCAAAGCTCCCGTCCTCCCGCATATAGGGGGAGGCTATGATATCCCCCTGCGGGTCTACCAGAAACGCGTAGGAGCCGGGGCTGAAGTCAATGTCTATGATCTCCTTGATGATGTTCTCGACGAGGATGTCTATGCACACCACACCGGCAAGGCGGCCCTCTGCGTCCCGGACCGGCGCGGCGCACGTGACGGTGAGGCCCCGGCCGAAATGGTCCTCATAGGTGCCCGTGAACACAGGGCCGTCGGCGTTCCTCGCGGCGGTGTACCAGATCGAGTCAAAATAGTCGTAGTACTCCGATGTCACATTGGGGGTCGACTCATAGGTGAGCATGAAGCCCGACTCCGTTGCTATGTAGATGGTGGAGATGATGCTGTCGTTATCGGTGATGACCGGCTGCCAGACATGGACGAGATTGGACAGCAAGTCCATCTCCTCCTCCACGTCCTTGAGGGCGACGCTCGCATTCGCAAAGCTCATCAACAGCACATAGTGATAGTTGCTCTTCTCACCGACCTGATACACTTTCCGGGGCACATAGGCGTCGGGCTCCTCATAGATACGCCGGGCATAGAAGGCAAACTGGCTGGTGTAGTCCGCGAACTTGATGAATCGCCTGTCCGCCATTTCAGCTTCGACCTGCGCAGCACGCAGGAGGTTATGTTCCATCTGGTCCAGCAGCGCCTCGCTCCCGGCGGTCGCTGCGTTCTCACCCAGGTCCCGGCTGTCCCGCTGCACCGTGTCCCGCAGGGCGAACAGGCTCCCGGCCCACAGCATCCCCGTGACCACCAGCGCCGCCACGCACAGCAAGAGCACCATCCGCTGCACCTGCAGGCGGATGGGCCGGCGCTTCATATCCTGTTTTTGCTTATCGCCGCTCCCCATGGCTCACTGGATGGTCAGGATGTCCGCGAAGCCCGTGACCTCGAAGATCTCCATGATCGTCTCGTTCACGTTCCGCAGCACCATGGTCCCCTGTTTGTTCATGACCTTTTGCGCGCTCAGCAGCACCCGCAGTCCCGCCGAGGACAGATATTCCAGCTCCCCAAAGTCCAGCGTCAGCTCTGTGACGCCGTCCACGCTCTGCCGCAGCTCCGCCTCCAGCTGAGGAGCGGTGGTGGTGTCCAGCCGGCCGGCCAGGGCCAGGTCAAGATGGGTCCCGTTCTGATTCTTTGTGATCGTCATCATCGCTTTTCTACCTCACTTATTTGGTCTTATTTATCCCTTGGCAGTCTGTTCACGCCTGCCGCCGGTCAATGCGGCCTTTTCTCCAGACCATGGTCGGCGCCGCCGCCGGCAGCAGTGCAGACGCAGTAGAGCATCTTGCCCAGTCCTTCACACCGTTCGTCGATGCCGGTCCCCTCTCCGTACATCGCACAGGCGCATTGGTACCTGGCGTGACTTCCGCTGTCGTTTCCTTTGCCGCTGCCTCCCATGACGCAGCCACAGGAGCCTCCGTTCACCGCGTCCAGTTCAGACTCGTCCAGCTCCTTCTCCCGGTCCAGGATATCGTCTTTTTTCTCTTCCGACATATTTGCCCGCTCTCCTCCGTCAGGGGTACTCCGGCGGTTTCCAACCGTCGCCATCCCCCGCCTGGAAGCAGAAGCACGTGGTCTTGTACTTTCCCTCTCCCGGGGCAGGGCACTGCGATTTGGGTTTTTCGTCGCCGTATCCCTCAAACACACAGTGGCAGGGGCGGTAACCGCCGGTCACTGCCTCCATCTCGGACTCCTCCAGCTCGCTCTCCCGACCCAGGATCTCGTTCTTCTTTTCCTCAGACATGTTCGTTTCCTCCATCAAGAAAACATAGATTTTCCGGTCCCCGCTGCTATGGCGTCCCGCAGGGCTTTTTCATGTGACTGGCTTATCCGTACCGCCGCCCACAGCAGGGCAGAAGCAGTAGGTCGTATCCTCTTTATCAAAGCCGACACCGGCGCCAGGACAGGGACAGATGTATTCGAGGTCGCTTTTCTTCCCATGTCCTCTGCCGCCGCCGCCGAGGAAACAGCCACAGTCGCCTCCGCTCACCGCGTCCAGTTCGGTCTCGTCCAGCTCTTTTTCCTTGTCCAGGACCTCGTTTTTCTTTTCCTCAGACATGTTCGTTTCCTCCATTTAAGATGATTTTGGCTTACTTTGTTTGACCTCCTCCATGACGGCCCGGATCTTCTCATCCCAGCCGTCCCGGAAGATGGCACAGGCATACATATCCCGGCCCAGGATGTCCTCCGGCGCGGTCTCCAGCGCGCTGGCCCGGCACCCGCCCAGACATCTGGCAGCGTGGGGGCAGACCCGGCACTCCGAATCGTGGGCCAGCACCTCCAACGCCCGGGTCTCGATCAGGCGCATATAGCTGGAATCGGTGATGCATGCGCGCAGCCCCAGCTCCGGGATCAGCGGATAGTTCTCCTGGATGGGCATGCCCGACAGGGCCATGCAGGGCAGGGCCCGGCCCTCGGCGGAGATATACATCACCATCCGGGCGTGGCCGCACACGCAGACTCTCTCCGGGTCGGCGCAGTTCTTCTCCGAGGGGATGGACCAGCCCTCCGGGTCGCGGGGGCTAGCGGAGAAAAAGCCGCCCAGCTGCAGGCTCAGGGGCATGCCGTCCTCATAATACCGGGGAATGTAGTCCAGATAGGTCTGGAAAAGCTCCTCCATACCGATGCCCGGCCCATAGCCGCCCTCTTTCCAGGCGCCCACGTTGGAAATGGGATTCGTCTTGAGGCTTCCGCAGCCCAGACTGGCCAGGAAGTTGACGGTATCCCGGAGGGTGTGCTTGTTCTGCCGGTGGATGCACATCTCCGCCCCGGTGGGAAAGCCGTGCTCCCGGCAGAGCTTGAATGCATCCGTCACATACTTCTCCGCCCCGGGCACGCCCCGGAGCCAGTCGTGCCAGCCCACCCCGTCAAAACTCATGTTGAACTCAGGACGGATGCCCCGGTCCTCCAGCTTTTTCAACAGCTCCTCCGTCACCAGCCGACCGTTGGAATAGATCTGGGAGATATGTACCCCGCCGTCCAGCAGCACATCCACGATATCAAAAAGATCCCGGCGCACCAGCGGCTCCCCGCCTGTGAGCGTCACTTCTGCTATGCCGCAGTCCACGATCTGGCGGGCGATGCTCATGGCCGTGTCATGGTCCAGCTCCCCGTACTTGGCGTCCGGGGCGGACATATAGCAGTGCTTGCAGCGGTAATTGCACCGGCCCGTCACGGACCAGTGGGCCGTGCGGATGTATCGGTTGTCGTGGAATCTGTAAAGCTGATCGTCTTTCAGCTTCTCTCCTGCCCGGCAGGGGCGGATGATGCCCCGCTCCACCGCCGCACGGACCGCGCTCCGCCGCGCCTCTGACGCCTCCGGTCCGTCCAAGTCCCGGCTTCCGTCGCAGTCCAGCAGGAACTCCATGTCCGGGCGGCGGAGAAACCTGGCCCGGCCCGTGTCCCGGTCCACCAGGGCAAAGGGCAGCTTTCGCCAGCCCCGAAGGCAGTATCTCTCGTTCAGCAGGTAATGCATATCGTTTTGTCTCCCATCCCCTTTGCGGTGCTGACCCTATGTGGACCGCGCAGCAAAAGGACCAAGAGGTGATGAAAAATGTTTGGCCCACGGCACGCCCGGCCGAATGCAGGCCGGGACCGTGTTTGCCGGCAGGCGGACCTGGTAAAAAAGGTGTGAGCCGGAGAGCCCCGGTCCACACCCTTCGCTCGTTTTACGTTATCATGATTATCGGATGGCGAAACGCTGCAAGGCGTTGCGCCAAACCAGTCGTTTGGCAGCGAAAACGACCGTTCCGGATCGTTTCCCCTATGCGACACCATTATACCTTCTGTTCGCGGGCAGAACAAGATTTTTGCACGAATGACCCGCCAGCCGGCGTGAAAGACAAAGATTTTCATCCTTACGCCGGCGAAAGCCGCCTTATTTTTGGTCCCGGCCGGTCCACAGGATGTCCCCTTCGCCGGCAGCCCGGACATGCCGTCTTACCTTATAAGTTATTTACAACTTATTTATAAAACCATCCGCACGGTTTGTCAACGCTTTTGTCCCATAATGGCCGAAATCCGACCGGCATCGTCCACCGCGGCAGACCATCCCTCCGCCCCGGCGCAGTGTGCATTTTACGGACAAACCGCCTCCTTTTGCACGCGGCGCAGATCCTGATAAAGCAAGTCATATATCTTGGGATCGACGCTGGAGAAAACCACCTTGAGCTGATACGCGCTGTTTTCCGCCAGCCAAGCATATACGGCCCTCACGGCGATCTCGCAGGCCTCCTTTTGTGGGTAACTGGACTTTCCGGTGGAAATCGACGGGAAGGCGATGCTGTGGATCCCATGTTCCCTCGCCAGGTCAAGACTGGCCGTATAGCATTTTGCCAGGTCCTCCCGGCAGTGCGCGGACGGATATCTGGGGCCGACCGTGTGGATGACATGCTTTGCCTTCAGGCGGTATCCTCCCGTTATCTTTGCCTCGCCCACCCGACATCCGCCGAGCGCGGCGCATTCCGTTCTCAATCCCTGCCCTGCGGCACGATAGATCGCGCCGTCAACGCCTCCGTCTCCATGAAGCGTCCCGTTCGCCGGGTTTACTATGCATTCGCATTCGGACAGCGTTATATCCCGGTCGTCGAGCCACATCCCCTCAAACGGCCCTGTCAGCGAATGGCAGACCGGCGGCGCCGGTATCCCGTCCCGGCGCAGTTCGTCCCGCAGGGCCATGAGGATCTTTCCGAGATGGTTTTCGCCTTCGCCCGTTTCAGGTCCACGCCCCAATATAGGTCCTTCCAACGATTCCCCTCTTTCAGCTCTCGCTCTCCGGTGTCCAGCAGATCCCGCGCCAGCGTAGGATTTTGCGCGAATTTTTCGCGCACGACCCGCTCCATGAGCTCCAGCTTCACCGCATCCCAATCCGGCCTCGCCTCCACCTTCCTTCCGAGCCGTTTCGATTCGTCGGCGGAGAGAAGGGCAAACTGTTCTTTGTCCGTTTGGCGCAGGCATTTCTGCGCCTGATAAGCGGCCTCCGAATTGTAATAGGTGATACCATCGAACGATATTTTCGTTGGATAAAAATTGCTCAAAAAATCGTATTCTCCACGGAAAAGGCCAATGGTCCGGTCTGTGGCCCCACAACGATCCATTCTGTCTCCTTCCTCCATACGCCCCGCGCGCCCAGCGCCGGAAATGTACCCTCCCGATCATCTGCCGGTATAACAAAATGACGCGGCAATCCATCGGTCATAGCGTTCCGGAGCGTCCTGTCCCGCTCAAAAATGATCTTCGACGCCCTGTTTCTGCAATGATTTGAAAACAGTCCAAACTGTTTGCCCCCGCCCATAGCCGACGTTTTTTTAAGGAAGAAGAGCTTTGACCGACGAGAGCCCCACTTTGGCGGGGAGCCGACATCTTCAAAGCTCTTCTGCGGTGGTGCACCACGGCAATCCAAATCCGAACCCGCGGCCTGTTCATCTAGGGCCGCCTTCATCTCGTCAAAGGTGACGGTCTTTGTCCCGTCCTTGTAGTTGATGTGGAGCGTCAGCTTGTCATCGAACAAGTACACCGAGTTGACGAATGTGTCTATGAGCTGCTGCCGATGCTCCTTCTTCCGCATGTCCAGCTTGCGGAACCGCTCCAGCCACATGGTCACGAACTCTGCCGTCAGCTTCGGCTTCGCCAGCTTCTCGTTGGCAATCTTGATCTCCAGGTCCTCTTTTGTGGCCTCCAACTCTTCCAACCTAGTTTTGGTGGACGGAGTAAGTATTCCCTGCTGGATGGCGTTGAGCAGGTTATTGATGCCGGTCTCCGCTTCTTTTAGCTGTTGCTCATACAGCGGAAGATTGGTATTTTCACGCTCTTGCAAGTCCATCACCATAGAAACAATGGCTTCAATGGTTTTATCGTCCCGTATCTCCTTCATCGTCTCATGGACGATGAAATCCTCAATAAACGCCTTGTTGACCGGCTTCTTGTGACAGTCGCCGCGTTTTTTCTTCACCGTGGCGCACTTGTAGTAATGGTGGACCTTCCCTGTGTGGCTGGTGCCGCTCTCGCCGCACATACAACTGCCGCAGTAGCCGCAGAATAGTTTTGTGGTCAGCAGATAGTCGTCTTCAGCCTTATGTCGGGCTGGAGCCTTTTTGTTCTTGGCCAGCTTTTCCTGCACCCGCTCAAACAAGTCCTTGGGAACAATGGCGGGGATTCCGTCAGGGATGACCGTATCACGATAACGGAACTCACCCATGTACCGGCGATTGTTCAGCAGGTGCTGGATGCTGTTATAGGAGAACGGCTGCCCGCGTGTGTTCTTCACGCCTTTCTCATTCAGCCAATCCCGGATAGCAGTCATGGTGTACCCGGCGTCGTATCTCTTGAATGCCCCCAGAACATAAGGGGCCGTCAGCGGGTCGATTTGGAAGTGCTGTTCGCTGTCTATGACATAACCCGTGGGCAGGGTCCCGCCGTTGAATTTGCACTTGAGAGCGTTATCCGTCATGCCTCGGATGACCTTTTCGGACAGATCGGCGGAGTAATACTCGGCGTAGCCTTCCAGCACGGATTCCAATATAATGCCTTCCGCGCCCTCAGAAATGACCTCGGTGGCAGACACCACTTTGATGCCGTTCTTTTTGAGTGCGGCCTTGTACCGGGCACTGTCATAGCGGTTTCGGGCAAAGCGATCCAGCTTCCAGACGATGATCATGTCGAACAGCTTTTTCCCGCTGTCCTTGACCATGGCCTGGAACTCCGGGCGGTTATCCGTCTTGGCGGAAAACGCCCGGTCTATATAGTGGCGCAACACAGTGATACCGTTTTTCTCTGCAAAGGCGGTGCACTCCCGAATTTGCCCCTCTATGCTTTCTTCCCGCTGGCTGTCTGAGGAGTAACGGGCGTAGATTACGGCGGTCATTTCGTCTCCCCCTCCAGCATCTGCACCAGCGTCTTTTTCAGCCGCTTGTTCATGGGAGATTTGGGGTCAAAGCACATCTTGATGAACTCGTTCATCTCCGGATGCAGCTTGCTCAGATCCGGCTCGTTGGAATATACCTTTCCCTTGGGATCATCCGTGCGGCCATAAAGATAGTCCAGCGATACATCAAAATAATCCGCATAGCGGAGCAGCACCTTGGCGGAGGGTTCGCACTGGTTATTCTCATAGCGGTTGACGCCGGACTGCCGCAGGCCCAGGATAGGGGCCAGCTTATTTTGGGATACGTTGATGGACAGCCGCAGCGCCCGCAGCCGTTCTGCCATAATCTGCATGATGGACCCTCCTATGTTGGTTTTCTATATCATAGCACATCACAGCGTATAAATCAACACCTGGTTTGCATAATATTGTGTATGAAAAAATAGCTGACTAAGGTTTCACAGTTTCGGTGTTACTTCAGGCGTGCCATCTTCGTAAATGATGGTAGTCATCCGCATGAATCGAATATCACAGGTGCTGCCGGATTTGATTAGGCACGACGGGACATCGTATTTTATGCATATGCTGTTGTGAAACATCATGACCCACAAGTATTTTTTCAAAATATGTTCTCGTATCGCCGCTAGTTTGGCTCCTTCTTCACTCACCGCATCCAAATCGTCATACTTGCCAAATTTCTTGATTTTCTCAATAATACGAAGACTATGGCGCTCAAGCTGTTGTATTTGGTCAGGGCTGGAATTGCTGACTTTTTGATAGTCGCTAAGTGAGAGTGTTTTCAGAATTTCCAGAAGTCTCTCGATAGTAGCTTGATTGATAGTATTGTTTATGCCAGAAGTGTATAGGTAGTTTAAGCTCAAGCATCCTTCAGATTCTAGGAAAAGAAGTTGGTTTCGCCATGCTAAATAGAATTTTTCCACTTCAACAGCGGGCATAAGGGAATTACAAAAGGTGAGATCTTCATCGGTAATGTATTCACCAGAATGTGCGCGCCGTTCAATTTCACATGCCCTATTCAGATCGCCCTGATCCACAAAGTGGGGTTGCAAGACATAGTTTTTAACAGCCTCCCCTAGAATGATTCGGGGATATACCGCAGTCTCCTCCAACTCAACGGCATCAATCAGTCCCTGACCGAATATGAAATCATCATTAAATGAAAGACTTCCAATCGTTACCCCGCCTCTTAGAAACAAGCCATAGTTCAAAATGAAATTTCGCTGAATATCCGCAACAATGGCCAAAAACGCTAAGAAACGCGGATACTCTATCTGAGCAGTTTTTTCACCAACTTCCAGACAAAGCAAAATGTTATCCGAAAAGATTTTTGTTTTGATGGCCAGCCTGCCTAATTTGCCAACAAACGAGGAGCCAATCCCTTGCGTGTATTCTTTCGCGTTAGAAACTGCATCGTGTATGTCCTGGAGGAATTCTTCAACTCTTTCCGGGTAAGTACGAAAGAAATCTTTATAACCCAGCAAATCAAAATATGCAATGTAGTATTCCTTAATTGGCTCTGGCATCTGATTCTCTAACGGCATATAATCATTCCTTTCTGGAAGCACCTCCTGTAAGCACTATTTTATCTCCTGCTCCAAACCTTCAAAGAGCGGGGACGCAAAGAACTCGGAAATGCCGATGTCCAGGCCGTCGCATAGCTTCTTCACCGTGGCCACCGTCGCGCTGTTGTTGCGGAGGCTGACGATGTTGTTCACCGTGGACTGCGTGACACCGCTGAGCGTGCACAGCCGGTTGACCGAGATGTTCCGCTCCCGGCACAGTTCCAAAATACGCTCCGCTACCGCTTCTCCCACATTCATCTTTGCCACCTCATTTCACCTATGAGGATAGCCAATTCCTGTTGACAAGTTTAACCCTTTTGGGTTAAAATAACTCAAAAGGGTTAGTGCACGGGAGGCGAGAAAATGACGGACTACAAGCGGGCTTATCACATTCTCTGCGCAGCGGCGTCGTATGCGCTGGATGTACTGCCGGACACGCCGGAAAATGCCGCCGGGCGGACGGTCATTCAGGAGGCGCTTTTGGAGGCGGAGGACGTGTGCATCGAGAGCATGGACGAAAATGAAAGGGGTGCCGAAAAATGAAAAAGCTGATCTCTTGTGAGTTCAACATGGACACGGGTCGTGTAGAACTGCGATACGCAGACGGCGGCCAAATCGACATTGACACCGCGGGCGTGGAGAACGAGGTCGCCGACAATCTCTATCAGCGCAGCAAACTGGACTGGCTGATCTATAACCAGCCATTGGAGTATGCACAGCTCGTCCTCGGTGGGGAGCTGGATGGATATGTACAAGGGACAGCGGAACATAGGTTGGAAGATTGAGCAACGCAAAAAACATGCCCTGCCAATTAATCTTGATTGGCAGGGCATGTTTCATACTCTTCTTATTTACTCAGTCCTTTCCGAATTTTGAACGATTTGCTTTTTCATTTCGTCAACATCCGCCTCTGTCAAACTTGCGCGATAGTCAATGTGCTTTGGATTGATCTGCTCTGATAAATCATTTACATTGCAACAATCATAGACCACATTTTGTACTCTAATTATTCTTTCTGGCTTTTTTTGCAGTTCTAAATCGTCCTGAGAAAAAATAACGAAGTTCATCCCCACATGACTTTGGAAGCTCGGATACGATATCCCCTGAACCGAAGCATCTTTATCCCTAAGAGCATTAACCAAATATTGTGTTGGTAGATACTCCAAATCTGCGTCTCCTCTACGAATGGGACGCGAGAACTGGAATGACAACTCTCTTGCGGTTGCATTTAAGTAAATGTTTATATCCTCGTCATCTATGAGCATCGCCTTTAAGTCTTGCCCGGTGCGTGGTAACTTAATTATCTTAATTGGCGACGGGTTTACATACTCTACTACATTCACAAGCTCTAAGATTGACGGACGAACCTCCGAGACTGCTGTGTATATGTTATCTGTTACATATAAATCGGGAATTCCTTTTGGACTGGCTCGGTTTGGACCGGCCTTCTCTACGGGTGGCACGCCAACATCAGAAGGATCAGAATATCCTCTGATTAGGCTCTTTCTAGGTATCCAAACCGGCATTTTCTCATTATCAGGTCCGAAATAATCTATGTGCTTTTGAACTGTTAATTTCCACCCAGGGATAATCCTCGCTCTATAGAATACCGATCCCACAGGAACTTCAACTGTGAAGTACTTTGCTAGTAAGTCCGTAACTTCATCAATGAACTCTCTGTCTTCCTTTCGGGGAATAAAACGTGAATTGTGAATCAGGTTATAACAAAACATGTTCCATTGATGATGGAAATATGTACTTTTTGCCGCGAATTCAAAGTTCTTCATTCTCTTTTTTAGTTCTTGCTCTTCGTTCATTCCATCTTCCTCTAAAGCAAAATTACTGCGGTTCTCTCAAGTTCATATAAATCTCTTTCGTGAAGATTCCCAGCACCTGGCGCTTAAATTCCTCATCACTCCAGAACAGCGAGAAGAAATCCTGTTTTGGGGAGAGGCCCTCGATCAGTTCGTCGTCGGTGTCATCGAAACAGGAAAACTCGAAATCCTTACGTCTAGTGCACTTTCTTCACATTCTTTGTTCACAACGCCCGGAACCGTTCTGCCAGCTGCACAAACGACGAACTGGGCATTACCTGCTTTGCCGGAATGAACAAGTACCGCCACTCTTTATAACCGTTTGCCTTGCCCCAGCGGGAAGCCACCTCGCAATATTGGATGCCGCGCTTTTTCTTTGCTATGACATCCGGGTCGTTCAGCATCTTTTCTTGCTTTACCTCGACCAAATAGATCACATGCTCTGTCTCCACCACAAAATCCGGCTCATAGCGATGCCCATGATTATAAGTGATATTAAACTCCTGGGGTGCCGGACGGAGCCAATTCAGCACATCAGGATCGCTCTCCAGAACGCGGGCCAACGTCAGCTCTCCCTCTTCGCTGTCAAACTTTGCTGTGCTGAACACGCCCTTTTTGATGCCGTCGAACAGGACAGAACGAATATCCGATGTAAAACTCTCATACAAGCCGACACGCTCTTTATAGGTGTACGACTGCCGCAGATTGTAATTTCGCAGTCCAATGACCTCTTCCTGGAGAAATCCATTCTCACAGTAGAAGTGCTGCATCATCTGGGCATATATCTTGTTGCCTATATCTCGCTTGAACATCATCACAATGTTCTGCATACCGTTTTCGCCAAACTTGGCCTCATAGTGGCTACAGACCTGAGTGATCAACTTGAACAGCAGCGCAGAACATTTCTCATAGTCGATTTCTGGCTTCTGTCGAAGCTGTTCCAGAATGACCTTTTTCGGGTTGTAACCCTCAAAATCAATAGCGTCGCCCTTGATACGCTGCCTGTCCTGCATATCTTCCAAGTTCTGAATAAGGAGTTCATTGCGGATAGGGACATGGGTAAAATCACTCATGTCCAAATCAAAGTCCACAAATGCGTATTCCTCCACTCCGGCATCCGTCACCCGGATGTGTGGGATAGGGATATACTTTGCCTGTGCTGCGCGGTGAGTATCCTCCGTTTTATACTGCATCCACTCAGTGAGAGGCATCTCATTTGCGGCAAAGACTTGGCCCAGGTCCTTATCTGCGGCGACATCTTCTTTGACCGTCTCTACGATCGCGCTTGTCTGCTCCGGAGTGATTTCTTGTCCCGGCGCGGTCTGAAGTTGACGGTCAACTTCTGCCTCGATTCGCTTAACGGCTTTTTTCAGCAGAGAATCTGTTTCAGGTGTTCTCTCAATATGGGTGTGCTCATAGGCATCATCAAGAGCCCAATCAGGCTCCAGCTCGATTGCCAACTGCGTATGCTCAATTTTCTCCGGGACGATCTCCTCCGCCTTGATGATGTTCCCGGCCTTAAAGATAGAATCACCTTTCTGCGCCTCGGCAAGAATGTCGCTGAACTTATCATGGGCCGTGAGCATGACCGCGTCCACATCCCGATCTCCCGTGCGCTCTCCGTAAGGCAGACGCAGTCCGCGTCCCACCATCTGCTCCCGCAGGATCTTTGAGGCAGCAGTCCGCAGGGGAACGATAGTGTAAAGGTTGTTTACGTCCCATCCCTCTTTGAGCATGTTGACGTGGATAACGATCTCTACCGGATTGTCAGAACGCTCCACTTCCAACAGCAGCTGCATATTGGCATCGCTTTCTGCACCCTTTTGCCTGGAATGGACCGTGATCGTTTTACTCCGATAAATGCCGCCTCGGAATCCATCGGACTTGATGAATTCCTCCACCCATTTTGCATGATCGGTATCCTTGCACACGACCAACATGAATGGCTTTACAACAGGTTTTCCGTGATTAGCAGCATAGGCAGCCAGCTTGGTCTTCACGTTTTCATGACACGCAATGCCATCCAGCAGCATCAGCTTGTCCAGCTGCTCGTCACCAAAATTGTAGAAATCAATGTCGGTGCGGGTCACCGCAAAGGGGGTACGGGTATATCCATCCGCAATGGCGCGGGACAGGGGATACTCATAGACGACATTCTTAAACAGGGTCTGTTTCCCGTTTTTTGTGACAAGCGGAGTTGCCGTCAGCTCCAGGCCGAGAAGAGGGTGCAGCTCGTCCAGGGCCTTGGCACCCTTTTCCGCCCGATAGTGATGAGACTCGTCCATGATAAGCACCAAATCCGGCAGATTGGAGAGGAACTGATAGAAGGAGTCGCCGATCATTTCATTGATCTTTTTCATCTTGGCGTCTTCTTTGTTAAACTTATCGATGTTGAACACAAAGATATGAACGTCTGCCTCGAACAGTGACAGCGGCTTCTCACGGTAGTCGTCATCCGCTATGATCTGTGGCGGGTCTGCAAAGCACCCCAGCCCTTTGAACACATACTTCGGATTGTTCGGATCGCTCAGGTCCCGTTTCAGCTTGTTGTAGATCGTAGTATTCGGCGCAACGAAAAAATAGTTCTTGATACCGTGTTGCGTATAAAGATAGGCAATGAACGCCCCCATCAGGCGGGTCTTGCCCACGCCGGTGGCCAGGGCAAAGGTCAGCGACATGAATTCCCGCTCAAAATCCGAGCAAATGGGATACATGGCGTGGACTGCCCCTAATGCCGCGTTCAGATTCATCCCTTTCCGAAGCTGCACGGCGTTTACGATCTCCTCCAGGATTTTCAATGACTCTTCCTGCGGCTTGCGGAGGCTCATCACGCCGCTGATATAGCCAGTTGTATATTGAGGGAAGAAGCTATTATTCATCATAGTCCTCCTCGTCATCGTACACAGGGGGATGTACGATGTTCAAATTGTAATTCTCCCTGCCAAACTCGCAGCGGGAAAGAAGCATCTGCGGGATCTTCTTGATAGCAATATGCTTGTATACTTTATCCAAACCGCCGTCAAAGGAGCGGCAGGCGATCACAAGATACTCGTCCTCTTCCATCGACTCCTTAATGGAATCCAGAAACGCCGCCGTCATATGTCGGGTCGTTACGAACAGATAGGAATTTTCGTTCCCCACGGACTGTTTCCAAAACAGACTGCTGTCCGGTCGATAGGTAAAGCCCTCATGCAGCGCCACAGCCGCCGCCAGCATATCCGCGTCATATTCGGGATTGATGATGGCCTCCCCAAAGGCGTCCTCGTTGATAAGCGTGGGCGCAAGCTCATAGAAACGATACCCTCCGCCGCCCTGCCAGCCGGCGGACTTTGTGATACCGCCGGCATCCTCACCGGCGACTACCTTGTCCAGCCGGACTTTGCAATGGGTATACGCATGGTTGCCCATTTCAATGCCGATGTAGCGCCTGCCCATTTTGTGGGCAACAGCAGCCGTTGTGCCAGAGCCAAGGAAAGAATCGAGGACCAGATCGCCGGGGTTTGTAGCAATATGTATCACTCGCTCGATCAACCGTTCTGGCTTCGGCGTGTCAAATACATTAGCAGCGCCAAATAACGCAATTATTTCTTTTTTCGCTTCCTGGTTATGTCCAACCTCCTTGTTAGTCCACCACGTCCAAGGAATTACGCCATCGTGCTCCGATAGAAAAGTTTTTCGTCTGGGCATAGAGCATCCATCCGGGCCAAACCAGATACGATTATCTGCAACTTGCTGTAAGAAGATTTCCTCTACATTCTTCCAGCACTTTCCCTCCGGGGGTGAATATTTCACACCTCCTGGTGTTGTGATCTCATACATCTGATTAGGCCGAAATCCTTGTGCCGTATAGTCCGCCGATGTCCACGGCCCCCTGGGGTCATTGTCAGGATTCTTATAATTCTGGGCCTGTTCTTCACTAAGCGGAAGTTTATTCCTGTACTTTTTGAATTCCTCACGGTTCTTGGCATATAGAAGCAAATAGTCATGGCCATCGCTTATAACAGCTCTCATATCAGGAGAAGTGCGCTTCTGCCAAATCATGGATGCTACAAAATGGGCCCGTCCAAATAATTCATCACACAGGACTTTCATGTATGCCTGTTCGTCATCATCAATACTGATCCAGATGCTTCCTTCCTCCGCCAACAGCGTCCACAAAATCTCAAGGCGGGGGCGCATTAGATTAAGCCATTGACTGTGCTCAAGATTATCATCGTAATGGCTAAAGGCATAGCCCGTATTATACGGCGGATCGATGTAGATGCACTTTACCTGTCCGGCGTACTTGCTCTCCAAGGCTTTCAGAGCCAGCAGGTTGTCGCCGTGGATCAGCATATTCTCCGTGCCGGGGTCTGCGGATGTATTGGACAGTTCGGGCTTTTCGATCAGCAGCCGTGGCTCGATCTTGATGGGTTTGTCCTTCCCGACCCAGGTAAGCTCCAATTTATTCGCCATGATGCTGTGCCTCCAATTCCTTTTGTGCCAGTTTCAATAGCTGCCATTGAAGGTTATCCCGTATCGCGTCATCTGATAAAGTATAATTCGGCTGAGCGCTGCCACCCGAGGCAATGCCAGCTTCAATGAATATCTCCGGGTACTTCCCGTAGTTCAGCCCCATTCTCAACGCCGCCGAGGGCCGGTCAAATGGCTCCTTGGATAACTCCTTGTACGTCTCCAGAATATCAGATTCCAAGTCCGTTATAACACTCTTTGCCTTCAATCCAGCAATCAGAGTGTCGAGAGCACCTGTTTTAGCATCCATAAACTGCAACACTTCCGTTGTTTAGTATTTGCATTAATTATATCATAATGGTACATATCTCACAAACGATTTTTGGGCCGCATGGCTAGCCTTCGAAAAAGGATTTTGGAGTGGAGTAGAAAGGCAGAGAACAACCCAACTAATAATGTATTGCGAAACGACATACAATATGGTATAATCTCCTTGAAAGGTGGTGCATACCATGGCGAACAAGACTGCGAACGTACTGGCCCGGGTGGAGCCAGAGACGAAGCGCGAGGCGGAAGAGGTCATGCAGAAGCTGGGCATCTCCGCATCCACGGTGATTAATCTGCTCTACAATCAGATTATCCTCACCAAGAGCATTCCTTTCCCGCTGACGCTGCCCCGCGAGCCGAAGGCGCGGGACGAGATGACCGACGAGGAATTCTCCGCTATGCTTCAGAAGGGCATGGACGATGTGCAGGCTGGGCGCACCCGGCCCGCCAAAGAGGTGTTTGCCGATCTGCGTCGGGAGCTTTCGTGAATGGAGAGCTATGCCGTTGAGATGACCCGGCAGGCGGAGGAGCAGCTGTCGGAGATCGTGCAGTATATCTCCCTGACGCTGCGGTCGCCGCAGGCTGGCGTAAACACACTGGACGCGCTGGAGGAAGAGATCGGTTCTCTTTCGGCCATGCCGTTCCGTTACCCGGCGATAGACGATGACCCGGCGGGTGACCGTGGCATCCGCAAAACACGGGCCAAGAACTTCAACATCTACTATCAGGTGGACGACGCCCGGAAGCGTGTCAATATCCTCGCCGTCTGCTACGCCCGCCGGGATCAGAAGAAGATAATTGAGAACCTGTGATTTGTCCTGGTTCGCAAATGCGTCATTGACAGGCGGAGCGTAAGGTAGTAAAGTCACTTTAGATGGAGCAAAAAGCCCGCCTTAATCGAACTTAATATGATACACAGATCATAGTCTGTGCTAGGAGCCGCTGTTAGTGTGTCTTCAGGCCGTATGATCGGAGCATTCCGTGCTCTGATTTCTCGGTCGAGACCATTAACAGCGGCTTCGCAATTTGTTCAGCACTTTTCTTGCCTGACCGACTGCTTTCCACAAATTCCGCAGAGAGAAAAATCTAAAATGATTTTGCACGGTGGATCACCGCTATGGAGCACCACTTGTCAGAGCAAGATTCTACCATGGGCCCAAATTTCGCTTTTCGCTCATTTTTGCCCCATGGAATCTTGTTGGGGAGTGCCTTCCCCAAACCCTGCTTGTCGGCCTCGCGGCGTTCGCCGTTCGGTGCTCGCGTCCGCTCGCTTGTTGTAAAGGAGAATCAGCCCATGCCGAAGAAATACAACACACCTCATCGGAATGTGACCGTAAAAACGCGGTTGACCAAAGAAGAATACGCCGCCTTTGAAGAAGTCGCAGCTCTATGCGGTGTCAGCAAAGCGGCGTATATCCGCAAGGCCATAACCGGCGCACTGCTCAAGCCCACTATCGTAATCACATCGGTGAACGATGAACTGCTGAAAAAGCTGGATGATCTCATTGCGCAGTACGGCAAGATCGGCGGCAATCTCAATCAGATCGCACGGCACCTGAATGAGTTTGGAACACCTTATAACGGCTTGGAAAAGGAGGTCCGGGACACCGCCGTTGACCTTGCCATGCTGAAATATGAAGTTCTGGAAAAGGTGGCGGCAGCTATTGGCAACATTCAAACACATAAGCTCTAAAAACGCCCGGTACAGCGACGCGGAAAAGTACCTGCTTTTCGAGCATGACGAGTTCACCATGAAGCCCATTTTGGATGAAAGCGGACGGCTCATTCTCAGAGAGGATTATCGCATCGCCACTCTCAACTGTGATGGCCAGGATTTCGCCGTCGCCTGTATGAGAGCGAATCTGCAATACGGCAAAAATCAAAGCCGGGACGATGTGAAAAGTCATCACTACATCATCAGCTTTGACCCGCGGGACAGTATTGACAACGGCCTGACCATAGACCGGGCACAGGAGCTTGGAGTGCAGTTTTGCCGTGAGCATTTCCCCGGTCACCAAGCGTTGGTCTGCACTCACCCGGACGGCCACAACCACACGGGCAACATCCACATACATATCGTCATCAACAGCCTGCGTATTGAGGATGTCCCCATGCTGCCGTACATGGACCGGCCCGCCGACGTGAAAGCCGGGATGAAACACCGCTGCACCAACGCGGCAATGGATTACTTCAAGGCCGAGGTCATGGAGATGTGCCACCGGGAAGGGCTATATCAAATCGACTTGCTCAACGGCAGCCAAGATCGCGTCACCGACCGGGAGTATAGGGCACAGAAAAAAGGACAGGCCGCATTGAACAAAAGCGGCAATCCCACCAAGTTTGAAACGGACAAGGAGAAACTGCGAAAAATCATCCGTAAGGCGTTGGAGACGGCCACCACATTTGACGAGTTTTCCGAGTTGCTTCTCCGTGAGGGCGTGACAGTCAAGGAGAGCCGGGGCAGACTATCCTATCTCTCGCCGGACAGAGCGAAATCCATCACGGCCCGGAAGCTGGGCGACGCCTATGATCTCGCGGCGGTGAATGAGATGTTTACACAAAACGCACTGAAGCAACCTGTGCGCCACAGCGTACTGGATAAGCTCCGGGAGACAGGAACGGTCCAGCAGCTTGTGGATATTGAAGCCAAACGCGCCGAGGGAAAGGGCATCGGCTATGAAAAATGGGCGCAAGGATTCAATCTTCAGCAGATGGTCAACACCCTGAACACATATACCGAGTACGGCTTTGCCTCCATGGACGAGTTGAACGATCTGTTGTCTGCCGCCCGGAGCGAATTGCAAGAGAGCCGGGAAAAACTCAAATCCATAGAGACCATCATCGCCGGGAAGAAAAAGTTGTTGAAGCAGCTTCTGACATATTGGGAAACAAAGAATGTCCGGCAAGAATACAAGGCGCTGAAAAGCGCCAAGGCTAGGGCTGAATACGCCCAGGCGCATGAACGGGAGTTCAAGCTGTCCAACGCCGCTGCAAAATATTTCAAGGACCACGGGATCACCAAGCTGCCCAGCACCAAGACCCTGCAAGCGGAGATCCAGCAGCTTACATCGGAGAAGAATGCGTGGTACAAAGACTACCGGGAAAAGCAGCGCAGGGTGAAGGAACTGGAGACTGTGAAGAACAATCTGGAGAACATACTGGGCCACAAGAAAGAGAAACGCCATGAGCTTATTCCATCTTGAACTGCTCCCGCCCGTTGAGCGGAAGCCGGACGGGTCGCTCCCACGCATGAACGGTAGACAGCGCCAGCGGGCAGTCGCGCTCATTCGCAAGCTGTGCAACGCCTGTGACAATGGCAACTGCCTTTACCTGGATGACGGTGAGGAAGTCCCGTGCCCGCAGACGCTCTCCTATTCCGTCTGCTGCAAGGTGTTCCGTTGGGTGCTGCTGAAGGACAGAGTAGGACAAGAATTAGAAACAGAGATATTCGGCAAGGACGCCATGAAACGGTGCGCGATCTGCGGCAGGGCATTCATCCCCGGCTCAAACCGGGCGAAATACTGCGACGATTGCAAAACCATAGTCCAGCGTCAGCAAAAGGCGGAGTACGCCAAACGACGCAGGGCGAATAGTAGAACGATAGAACAGCAAAGCCCCTGAATCTGCAAGGCTTTCCGGGCGCAAAACCCGGTGGGGTAGTATCCTTACATACCAGACCGCAGATCCAGGCTTTAGAACACATCAGAAAGGAGGGAGCAGAACATGACACCGTTCATCCGTCACTACTAGCATAGCGTCACATAGGAGGTAACATTGGGTCGTAGAAAGAAGCTCATAAACGACACCAACATCCCGCAGCACGAGATCGAAAAGCTCGCCCGGTGCTTTCTGCCGGACATCCTCGCGTTCTATGAGAGCGAGGAAGGCCAGCGGGAGTTCGCGGCGTGGCAAGCCCAGCGGGAAGAAAGACGCCTCCAAGACACCAAGGCGAAATAACGCCAGCGGCGGCAGTCACTCGACTGCCGCCGCCAAACAACACATTGATACCGGTTGAGCTTCTGTTCTTTTGAATTATCTCCTAATTTACACAATTCCGTTAGAAAACAGATTCAATTCTACGGATAGCAGCAATAGATTTACGACCCTCAGCATTTTTCGACAGAATGGAACGAAAGACACTTGAACTTGCAGTATTATTAATTACTCCAGACGAAGGAGCGCTCTTTGATCCTAGCCCAGATTGTCCTCTGGCACTCTCGTGTCGTTGTGCGGCTTCTTTTTCAACACTCTGCTTGATTGATACTTCTATTCCATCATACATCTCATCTATTAGGTTAAGAACATTGTCAAAACGCTGCCTTGATATCTTCTCTGTATCATTGTCGTTAAAATCTATCACATTATCTATGTTATTCGTAATCAAAGAAAGCAACCGGGCCGACTTGTTTAAATAATAACTAATTTCCAAATAATAAAACTCTTTTAGAGTATTTGTATGCTCCTCTGATTTGTTTGTCGTCAGACTACTGTTGCTATAAAGACTGGAAAAGAAAGAATCAGCAGACATCACAAGGTAACAAATCTCATCATCAAATAAAGAGATTAGGTCTCTTGCGTTTTGCACACGGGCAGACTGTCTTCTTAGTCGCTTACCTCTAAAATGTCCTACTACAACAGCAACTACGGGAACGAGAAATCCAACGATTGCAATAACCAGCCAAATTACTCGCGGTACTTGCTCTTTTTCAAATGCTTGATTCAGGACAAAGGCAAGTAAAATAAGAAACAAATCAAATAATATACCTACCCTTACTGAGGCGCGTCTTACAACCATTTGGCGTATTTTTCTGAGATCATTTCGAATTTGGATAATCTTCCAATCACTAATGGTCATTTCATCACCTCCTACAAAGAATAGTATATCACCGAATAAACAACCTATCCATCTTGTCGAACTCTGAAACTATTGTTTTTGCAATCTCTCTCTCTTTCTCAGTATAACCTTTTTTATTGTCCGAGATAGTCTTAACTTCGTCATAGTAAGGAAAGCCGATGATTTCACTTGGAGTGGTCTGCTCGTCACCTTGAAGATGAATGCTGGTTAACAACAGGTCGCAAACGCTTGCATAAAGATTGAGTATAATCTTTTCATCAGTCTTATTCTTGTCTTTAATAAGACTACAAATTGTTTGAAGGGCAGATTTTGTTTTCCGTTTGTGTAATCGCCAAATCGTTCGCTGGTCACAATTATTCCCAACGCACATAAAACTCTTTTGGCCATATGAATATACCATTCGCCTAATTGCTGTTTTACTCCATCCATGCATCGCTCTATTTAAAATGGTGAGCCCTCTTTTAAAAGAAGCTGCATACTGTATTTTGTCCTTAGGGTTAGGCAATTTGTTGTTCTCTCCCAGGTACGCAAGGATATAGTGCATCCCATGGCTAATCGCAAATGCCTCATTTTTAGGCAGCATTACTTCAATGTACTGCATAACACAAACTCTCTTTCTAGTCCCGGGCATACCCGAAATAATTTGACAGGTTTCTTTAGTCACCCTGATAGTAGCATATGACACATTATAATTCAATAGCTTTTCCAATTAACGCTACCATCTGCTCTCCTCCCTTTTTCTTCTTCGGCCCTCTTGGCTTCGACTCTGGTCTCTTTCGCACCCCGTTCCTAAAGTGTGTAGCCTCATACGGCTCGAAGTAAAACACAAATCCGAACCCATCGCCTACGGGATACGGTCCCACAGGTCTTGGGTTCGGATTATGTTGGTTTGGTGCCGGCGGCGGGGCTCGAACCCGCACGTCCCTACGGGACAAGGGATTTTAAGTCCCTGGTGTCTGCCAATTCCACCACGCCGGCATGCCCATACAGTTTACCCCATCGCCGCTGAGAAGTCAAATGAATCCCGCCCTTGCGGCGGGACAGACTTTGCGGTACAATAGCGGCTATGAGAACATACGACGCGGGACAATTTGACATCGTGGTGATCGGCGCCGGACACGCGGGCATCGAGGCGTCCCTGGCGGCGGCCCGGCTGGGGCTGGAGACGGTGTGCTTCACCGTCAGTCTGGACGCGGTGGGCAACATGCCCTGTAACCCGGCCATCGGCGGCACGGGCAAGGGCCATCTGGTGCGGGAGCTGGATGCCCTGGGGGGCGAGATGGGCCGGGCGGCGGACAGAGCCTGCATCCAGTACCGGATGCTGAATCTGGGCAAGGGCCCCGCCGTCCACTCCCTCCGGGCCCAGGCAGACCGGCGGAAATACCAGGCAGTCATGAAGCAGACCCTGGAGCGGCAGGAACACCTGCATCTCCGGCAGGGCGAGGTGATCGCCATCGGTACGGAGGACGGCCATGTGGCCACCGTCACCACGGACAAGGGCGCGGTGCTTCACACGAAGGCTGTCATCATCGCTTCCGGCACCTATTTGGGGGGGCGGACCATCACCGGCGAGGCGGTACGGGCCTCCGGGCCGGACGGTCTGGCGGCAGCCCTGCCTCTGACGGACTGCCTGCGGGAGCTGGGCCTGCGCCTGCGCCGGTTCAAGACCGGCACCCCGCCCCGGGTCAACCGCCGGACCGTGGACTTTTCCAGGATGGAGATCCAGTACGGCGACCGGGACCCCCAGCCCTTCTCCTTCTCCACCGACACGCCGCCGGAGAACCGGGCGGTGT
Organism: uncultured Oscillospiraceae bacterium; assembly: GCA_947632005.1. Lineage (GTDB taxonomy): Bacteria > Bacillota > Clostridia > Oscillospirales > Oscillospiraceae > CAJOIG01. The sequence goes on from CANRNU010000006.1 coordinate 63,533, forward strand.
GCTATCTCACCTACACCAACGCCGAGACCCACCGGATCATCCGGGAGAATCTGGACCGGAGCCCCCTCTATGACGGGGTCATCCAAGGGGTGGGGCCCCGCTACTGCCCCAGCATCGAGACGAAGATCGTCACCTTCCCGGACAAGCCCCGGCACCAGCTGTTCATCGAGCCCATGGGCCTGGACACAGAGGAGCTCTACATCCAGGGACTGTCCAGCTCCCTGCCGGAGGACGTGCAGGTGGCCATGGTCCACACCATCCCCGGCCTGGAGCAGGCCGAGCTCACCCGCCCGGCCTACGCCATCGAATACGACTGCCTGGACCCCACGGAGCTGTACCCCACCCTGGAGACGAAGAAGATATCGGGTCTCTACGGCGCAGGCCAGTTCAACGGCTCCTCCGGCTATGAGGAGGCCGCGGTCCAGGGCTGGGTGGCCGGGGTCAACGCCGCCCGGAAGATACAGGGGCTTGACCCGGTCATCATCCGCCGGGACCAGGGCTACATCGGCGCGCTCATCGACGATCTTGTCACCAAGGGCACCGAGGAGCCCTATCGGATGATGACCAGCCGCAGCGAGTACCGGCTGCTGCACCGGCAGGATAATGCGGATAAACGACTTGCATACATCGGCTATGACGTGGGCCTGGTCAGCAAGGAACAGTACCAGAAGGTTGTGGATAAATATTCACAGGTAGAAGCGGAGATCACCCGGCTGAAAAAGGGCCCGCTCTATCAGCTCCTGAAGCGTCCTGAGAACACTTACACCTCTCTGGCTCCCCAAGACCCGGACCGACCGGTCTTGCCTCCCGCCGTCATCGAAGAAGTGGAGATATCCATCAAATATGAGGGATATATCCAGCGTCAGCTCCGGGAAGTGGAGGCATTTGCCCGGATGGAAGCAAAACGGATACCGATGAATATTGATTATTCCTCCGTGCCTGGCCTGCGCACGGAGGCGCGGCAGAAGCTCGCCGCCATCCGCCCGGCCAGCTTCGGCCAGGCCAGCCGCATCTCCGGGGTCTCCCCCGCCGATCTCACCGCCCTGATGATCTGGACGGAGAAGGACAAGACATGATGTGAGCCGCCCGCCGTACACGGCGGGCGGCATCTTGCAAACGGGGGCAGAGGATGTCAGGACGGGACCGGCAGGGATGCGGTAAGATGGTCCCGCACGAGAGGAGGTGCGGCAGATGGACTGGATCACAGGTTTTCAGCGGGCGCTGGACTATATCGAGGAGCACCTGGAAGGAGAGCTGGACGTGGCAGCCGCCGCCCGGGAGGCAGCCTGCTCCGCCTTCTACTTCCAGCGGCTTTTCGGCATCCTGTGCGGCATGAGCCTGGGGGAGTATGTCCGGGTCCGCAGGCTGACGCAGGCCGGGAAGGACCTGGCCGCCGGCGGCGCAAAGGTGCTGGACACAGCTTTGAAGTACGGCTACGACAGTCCTGAGAGCTTTGCCAGGGCCTTTCAGCGCTTCCACGGCGTCACTCCCTCCCAGGCCCGCCGAGGCGCGCCGCTGAAGTCCTTCGCGCCCCTGTCCGTGCAGATCACTTTGAAAGGCGGTCAGATCATGGACTACAAGATCGTGGACAAACCATCCTTCACCCTGCTGGAGCGGGTGGAACAGCACAGCGTGGCGGACGGTCGGAACGAGAATACCATCCCCGGCTTCTGGACCCGGGCGCAGGCGGATGGGACGCTGGAGCGTCTGCTGGCCCAGGCGCCGGACAAGACGTATCTTTTCGGCGTCTGCTACGGAAATCAGCCGACGGACGATAAGACCTTCGACTACGCCATCGCCGCGGCGGCGGACCCGTCCGCTCCCGTGCCGGACGGCTTCCAGCGGGCGGAGATACCCGCCCGGACCTGGGCGGTGTTCCCCTGCCGGGGCCCCATGCCGAAGGCCATACAGACCCTGTGGCACCGGATCATCACGGAATTTTTCCCGGGCTCTGCCTATGAGCCCACCTATGAGCTGGACATCGAGGTCTATCCCGACGGAGACATGACCGGCGAGGACTATGGCAGCCAGATCTGGGTCCCGGTACGGAAAAAGAAATAGCAAGGACCGCTGCGGGGCCCTTCCACGGCACAGGCCGGGGAGCATTTCGCTCCCCGGCCTGTTTCTGTCCTTATTTACATACTTATTTGTCCCAGTACGCGCGGAACGCGGCGTTGAAGCCGGTGGCGTCGTCGATCGTGATGACATACTTGGTCAGCGAGTCCTCACTTTCCGTGATCGCAAAGCGCACCGTGCCTCCCTTTTTCAGCGCGTCCAGGATCGTCTGGGCATCCGTGCCTCCCACCACGATATCGCTGTCCTGGGCGAACATTGAGCCGGACAGATAGCTCTTGTTCCCGTCGTTGTCCATCACGACGATGTCATACTCCCGGGTGCTGCTATACGGATTCTTCACGCGCATATCCCCGTACTCCAGCAGCCGGATGCTGACGTAATCGGCGGCATCATACGGCTCGTAGAAAAGAAACGCCTTCAATTCGGATTTTGTGGTAGCGCTGTTGCTGAAGGTCCCGCCGAAGGGCGTGCGGTTGACGATATAGTACTCATCCGTGGGCAGGTCGAACTCATCCACATATGCCTCCAGCGACCACACGCCCATGTCCTGTTCGCCGGCATCCGCGCCGGCGCTCTCCTGCTGTGCATAGGCGGTGGGCAGCTGGAGCTTTTCACCGTCAAAGACGCCGTTGCCGCCCTCGACGGTGCCGTCCTCTTTCAGCACCGCAGTACGGTTATACCAATCGGCGAACGCCACATCCGCGGCGCCGCTGCGTCCATTTTCGTATAGCCGGTCATTGACGTCCAGGACCTGACCGTCGGTCGTGATAGCAAATATATCCGTGCTGTTATAGGCCCGGATGGCCGCCACATCCGACCAGCGGTTCAGCATGCTCAAGTCCTGCTGGTCATCGTCATCCCCGCCGGCATAGACCACCGTGCCGTCCGACTTCAGGCCCACCGAGCAGTCGCAGTTGCCGTCAATGGCCACGATGTCCGTCCAACCGGAGACGTTGCACTGGCCCTCGTCGTTATCGCCCACCGCCACCACGGTGCCGTCGCTGCGCAGACCCAGCGTATGCCAGGCCCCAGTCGCCACATCCACGATGTCCGTCCAGCCGTCCACATCGCACTGGCCGTCCCCGCCGTATCCCATGGTGACCACGGTGCCGTCGGAGCGCAGGCCCACGGCATGCATATAACCAGCCGAGATATCCACGATGTCTGTCCAGTCGCTCACGTCATAGCTGATCTCGACCGTACCGCCGCCGGCGCCGCCGGCTTCGACCACCGTACCGTCCGACTTCAGGCCCAGGGAGAAGGAACCGCCCCCGGCCACCGATACGATGTCCGTCCAGCCGCTCACATCGCACTGGCCGTGGTCGTCATCTTCCTCCCCGTCCTTGGCCATGCCGGCAATGACGGTACCGTCCTCTTTCAGTCCGATGAAATGATGCGGTCCGGCGGCCAGGGTGACCCGGTCAAAGGGGTCGGCGGCCTGCTCTTCCTGCCCGGACCCATCGTCTGCCAGTGCGCCGCCGGCGCCCAGGGGCACCAGCAGGCAAAGCGCCAGGATAAAGGTGATCATGCGTTTCAACGTCTCTACCTCCCAAAATAAAAAGTGCGCAGCGGTCGGCTGCGCACGAAAAACGCAGTCTCCGTTTGCTGCCACACAAACTTATCAACGCCCATAGAAGGACAATGAGGTGGAGACACGTTTTTACCAAAGGCAAAAACTGTCCTCTACCGGCGTTGACGATTCAGTTTGTGTGGCAAGGCCAGTATATCACGTCCAAAGCCGCATGACAAGCGTATCCCGTCCAGCCGTCTGCTTTCGGGCCGAAAACCAAAATTCCGCATTCTTTCCGAACGGAAAGAATGCGGAATGTCTGCGGCAGGCGCCGCGGTCAGATCATTTCCTATGCCAGCAGAAGGCCCCGGATGGCCTCGCCGGCGCCGTTGTGGTCGTTGTCGGCCACCACCACGTCCGCCATGAGCAGCACCTCCGGCTCGGCGTTTCCCATGGCCACGGCCAGGCCCGCTGCCGCCAGCATGGACCGGTCGTTGTCCCCGTCGCCCACGGCGATGACCTTTTCCAGACCCACGCCCAGCTCTTCCGCCAGGCGGCGCAGGCCGCTGCCCTTGTCCACCCCCGGCGGGCTCATCTCCAGCCCCGCGTTCTCCGCATAGGCGATGGTCACCGGGAGCTCCTTCAATATCTCATAGGCGGCTGCCTGGTCCTCCTTGCTGCGGCAGTAGAGATTCACCTTTTGCATGACCGGCCAGGCCGCGGCTACCGCCAGGATGTTGTCCGCATGCTGGGAGATGTTCCCGAACAGGTCCTGATAGGGACCCATCCCAAAATCCGCCGTGTGGGTCGCCTTCCCGGTGGGGACGATGGAGACGTTCTCCCCCAGCAGGTGGACCATCGCGTCGAACCGCTCGCCCACCTCCGCGATCTTCACCGTCACCTCCCGGGGGATGCCGACGGTATAGAGCGTCCGCTCCTCCCACAGGTCATACAGCACCGCGCCGCTGACCATCACGCCATAGCGCACCGCGGCGAGCTTTTCCCGGTACTCCACCAGCTCCGGGACGCACCGGCCTGTGCACAGGGCCACCGTTTTCCCGGCGGAGGCCGCCGCGTTGATATCCTGAACGGTCCTGTCCAGAAGTCTTTTGTCCGATGTGAGCAGTGTGCCGTCCAGATCCAGGGCGATCAACTCATAGGCGCTCATACACATATCCCTCCGCTGTCATTGTGCGTCCCATCATACACCCCGTCCCGCCCGAATGCAAGACCGGAAAACCTTGACATATTCCCGGGGCATGGACTATAATATGTACTGTAAGAGGGAGTAGTTTGCGCGGGCGACCACCCGCGTCCGACGGTCCGTCAGTACGGTCGAATGACCCGGGCCGCCGCAGATGACACGTCTGAAACGAGACTTTTACCGCGTCCTGTCATGCGGTAAAGGTCTTTTTTCTTCACGCGGAAGGAGGACTCAGCCTATGTCCGTACTGGCCCTGATCCTGTTCATTCTCACCTACTGTCTGATGATCGCCCTGCCGAAGGCCCGGCCCTGGGTGGCCCTGACCAGCGCCCTGCTGTACGTCGTCCTGGGGTTCGTCTCCCCGGCAAAGCTCATCGGCGCCATCGACTGGAACGTCCTGATGATGCTGGCCGGCACTATGGGAACGGTCAGTCTGTTCATCGAGTCCAAAATGCCCAATCGGATGGCGGAGATCCTGCTGGCCCGTACCCCCAACGTCATGTGGGTGGCCGTGGCCATGAGCCTGTTCGCTGGGGTGGTATCCGCCTTCGTGGACAATGTGGCCACGGTGCTGATGCTGGCGCCGGTGGGCCTTGCCATTGCGGCCAAGCTGGGCACCTCCCCAGTGCCGCTTCTCATCTCCATCGCCGTCAGTTCCAACCTGCAGGGCGCCGCCACCCTGGTGGGCGACACCACCTCGATCATGCTGGGCGGATACGCGGGCATGGACTTTCTGGACTTTTTCTTCATGAACGGCCGTTTCAGCATCTTCTGGGCCGTAGAGCTGGGAGCCCTGGCGACGGTGCCCATCATCCTGTGGCTGTTCCGGGACCAGAAAGAGCCCGTATCCATCCCGGACCGGACGGAAGTCCGCAACTACGTTCCCACCTATCTGCTGCTGGGGACGGTGGTGCTTCTCATCTGCGCCTCCTTCATCCCCGGCAAGCCCGCCATCACCAACGGCCTCATCTGCACCGGCGTATTCGCCGTCGGCGCGCTCCACTCCCGGCTGCGGGAGAAGAGCTGGCGGAACGTGAAGAAGGCGCTGCTGGACATCGACTACCAGACCCTGCTTCTGCTGGCGGGGCTGTTCGTGGTCATCGCCGGCATCACGGAGGGGGGCGTCATTGACGCCATCGCGGCGCTGTTCGTCCGGGTCGGCGGCTCGAACCTCTTCATCATGTACACCATCATCGTGTGGGGCTCGGTCCTGTTTTCCGCCTTCGTGGACAACATCCCCTATGTGGCCACCATGCTGCCCGTGGTCAGCGGCATCGCCGTCACCATGGACTGCTCCCCCCTGCTGCTCTATTTCGGCCTTCTCACCGGCGCCACGCTGGGAGGCAACATCACGCCCATCGGCGCCTCCGCCAACATCACCGCCATCGGCCTGCTGCGCCGGCAGGGCTACGAGGTGAGCACAAAGGACTTCATGCGCATCGGCCTGCCCTTCACCCTGGCCGCCGTGATGACGGGCTATCTCTTCTGCTGGTTCGTGTGGCATTGAGGCGGTCCTGACGCCGGCGATTGCAAATCTCCCTGTTTTTTGCTATAATACGGCGGTGCAGCAAAGCAGCATCTTTGAGGGAAGGGGGACGATCCGCGTTGTATGACATCGCCATCTGCGACGACGATGCGGCCTTCGCTACCGCCTTTTCCGCGCAGCTGACCCGGGCGCTGGAGACCAAGGGTGCCGCCTGCACCATCACGGTCTTCTCCGAGCCCGCCATGCTCCGCCGCGCCGTGGAGCACGGCAGCCGGTTCGCGCTTTTGTTCCTGGACGTGCTGTTCTCCGAGGCGGAACAGGGCCTCCGCCTGGCGGCGTCCCTCCGGGAGATGGGTCTTGACGCCGACATCGTCTTCGTGTCCTCCTCCCCGGCCTTCGCGGCGGCCAGCTTCGACGCGGCGCCCCTGCACTACCTGATAAAACCCGTCCGGGAGGACAAGCTGAACGCGGCCCTGGCCCGGTTCCTGGACAAGAACGCCCCCTATCAGCTGCGCCTGGACAAGGGCCGGGGATACCTGCAGGTCCCCCTGGCTGAGGTGACCTTTTTCGAGATATTCGTCCGGGACATCGTCATCCACAAGACAAACGGCACAAAAGAGACCTGTGTGGGCACGTTGAAGGAGCTGGAAGACCGTCTTCCCGCCAACACCTTTGTGCGCCCGCACAGGAGTTATCTTGTCAATCTGGACCACATCTCCGAGATCGTCCGGTATAAGATCCGCGTCTCATCCGGGGAGACGGTCCCGGTGAGCCAGAAGCTGTACGCCTCTGTCCAGCAGGCCATCATCCATCACGCGGACCGGCGGACTGTGACGCTCTAGCCGGCCGGAGACTGAAATTGCTCTTTACCGAGAATTCCCCTTCCCCCCGGTCCAGCAGCAGGATGCTGCTGTATTTCTCTGCGATCTGGCGCATGGCCTCCAGGCCGTAGCCGTGCCGCCGGAACACTCTTTCCTCCCCATCCAGTCCTTCCCCTTCCTGCTCGTCCGCAGCACTGTTGGTGCAGCCGATGAACAGGAAGTTTTCATGTTTGTCCATCTTCAGGCGGATATAGCGCGCCTTCCCCGGTTCTATCCGCCGGCAGGCGTGCAGGGCATTCTCCAGAAGGTTGGTCAGGAACACGCTCAGGTCCTCATCCGCGATGCCCAGCTCCGCCGGCACATTCAGCGTGCACTCCACCCGGATTCCCTCGGCCTTGGCCTGGTCCAGGTAGGCGCCGGCGATGGTGTTGACCAGGACGTTCCGGCTGTAGCGCACGGTGGGAAGCCGGTCCAGCTCGTCCGTCAGCGACGAGACATACTCCTCGGCCCGGGCCAGGTCGCCGTCCCGCAGGATGCCGGCCAGAGCCGTCACGTGGTGGCGCATCTCATGGTTGGCAGCGTTGGTGGCCTCCTCCGCTTTCAGCATCCGCTCGTAGCCCTCCATGGTCAGCCGGCTCCGCTCCCGGAGCACATCCACCGTCCGGCTGGTCCGTATCGTCCGGCGTACCACCTCCGTCACCACTACGATCACCGTCATATAGGAGGTGATGTCGGTGACGGGCGTGATGACCGGCCAGCAGTTCCCCATGCTGAGGCTCATCCATACCCCGTCCACCAGGTATCCGTGCAGGCTGCCCCAGGCGCGGGCCCGTTCAAACACATAGACAGCCGTGAGCGCGGCGGCGATGAGCCCGTAATTGAAAAACAGCCTGTTCTCCGCCCGCGTCCGTTCTCTCTGCCGCGCGGTCTCGGCGCAGAACGCCGCAGCTACGGCCAGGAATACCAGCAGCGCCCCCGGACCCATGCTGCCGGCGGCGCCGTCAAGGTCTTTCTGGTACCGCAGGACCCCCTGTACGCCCTCATAGCCCACCCAGGCCGCCACCAACCCGCACAGGGGCCATTTCCAGCGTCCCGTCACCCGCAGGGCCAGATAGAGGTACAGCGGCATCATATACAGCTCGCTGAATATCTGCAGTCCCCTGTGTGCAGACAGCACACTGTAATATCCGGCCCCGGAGATATAGGCCGCGTTCAAAAACAACATCAGAAAATACAGGCACAGGAGCAGCACCTTTCCGTCCGCGCCGTTGTTGTGGATGTCCAACAAAAACATGCCCGCCATCAAAAGCGCCGCCAGCGCGTAAATGGTCATGGCGACATCGTATCGCACGGAAAACACGACGAACTCCGCCGTGGTCGAGTCCTCGTCCCCCAGGAAGGGGTACTCCGGCATCGAAACAGTTCCGTCTTCGGGAAAATAGGTGATCATGCTCAGCTCCCTGCCCTGGTAATCCTCCGGCAGGGACATGCGGATCATCTGCCATATGGTGCCCTGGCTCCGCCTGACCTTGGACCAATCCTCTTCCGACAGGCGCACGAAGCCGTCGCTGCCGCGCCTGGTCTGGGGAAAGTCGGAGTGGAGCGGCTCGTCGTCCAAAAACACCTCCACGCCGTCCATGTAGCTCATCCATTCCAGCTCGGCCCGGGGGATATCCTCCTCCATGGTGCGGGTAATGCGCACCGCCTCGGTCCCCTCGGGCAGCGCCAGCACATAATCGTCCGCGAACACCGGCTCATATGCCTGCACACGACCGTCCACCAGCAGCTCATAGCGCCAGCCGTTGCGCTTGTCAGGAGAGTCCCCCAGATAGATATCCTCTTTCTCCGTGCGGCTCAGCAGGGAGAATACGGCCAGGACCAGCGCAGCCGCGGCCAGCAGCAGCACCGTGCCGGCGATATATTGCTTTCTGTGCTCTGTCTCCATGCCGCGTCCTCTCCTTCAGCGTAGAATGGCTTATCGTCATTATACCTTCTGTTGGCGGACAGGACAAGATTTTTGCACGAATGACCCGCCAGCCGGCGTGAAAGACAAAAACTTCCATCCCGGCGCCGGCGGGAGCCATCTCCGCCGGACAGTCCCGGCCCACGATCAAAAGTTTTTGATCGGCGCGAGAGAGCCTGCCGCAAGCTGCGGCAGGCTCTTTCTCACGTTTTTCCAAATCCGAACAGGCCCTTTTTCGGCCTGTCCGCCTCCTCCCGGACGTCGGACGCCTCATAGCCCGTGGCATTCACCGCCGCCAGCAGCGCCTCGTCCGTCACCTCCGGCCCGCAGACCACCCGGGCCTGCTTCTTCGACCGGCTGGCAGAGGCTTTCTCCACCCCCGGCACTTTCCGCAGGGCGTCCGCTACATGGCTCTCGCACATGCCGCACATCATGCCCTCCACCGTCATCACCTTCGTCATGTCCCGCTCCTCCTGTAATTAGTTATTCCTAACGCAGTATACGCCCTCTCGCCCTCTTTCGCAAGGAAAAAAATTTCTTCCCGCCTCTTGACAGAGATACTATGTCGTGCTACGATATAGTCATGATATGTCGATAGACGACATATCGCCACACGACATAAAGGCGGTGAGATCATGGGCAGAGGTGCGGAACCCCTGACGGAGAGCTATTTCTACATCCTGCTGTGCCTTTTTGACGGGCCCAGCCACGGCTATGGCATCATGCGCCGGGCCCTGGAGCTGTCGGACGGGCATGTGCGCATCGGCTCGGGCACCATGTACGGGGCCACGGGCAACATGATGAAGAAAGGCTGGATACAGCAGCTCCCCGGCCAGGACGCGGACCGGCGGCGGATGTATCAACTGACGGACCTGGGCCGGCAGGTGCTGCTGGAAGAGGCCGACCGGCTGCGGCATCTGGCCGCGGCGGCGGAAAACGTGATGGGAGGCAGAGAAGAATGAAAACCATGACCCGGCATGTCATGTACCCCGCCTGGGCCTATGCCCGGGAGATAGCGGACAACGACGAGCTGTCCCGCCAGGGCTGGCAGCTCACCCACTGCGGGTGTTTTCACAGCAAGTATGTTTTTGACGACAGCGTGGTCTATCGCTACGCCCTGGACTTTGACCAGGACATCGCCGACCCGGACCGGTACCGGGACACCTTTGCCGAGCAGGGCTGGGAGTTCATCAATTCCACCTTCAACGGCTGGCACTGCTTCCGGAAGAGATATGACCCCGCCCTGCCGGAAGAGGAATACCAGATCTACACCGACGAGGCGTCTATCCGGCAGATGCAGGACCGGTGGAAACGGATGCTCACCATCATCGGCTGGATCGAGCTGGCGGTGGGGCTTCTGGACCTGGCCATGCTCCTGGGCGGCTTCCGCCCGAGCAGCTTCCTCATCGGTCTGGGGGCGGTGCTGCTGGGGCTCATCATCCTGCTGGGGGCGAAGCGGGTGAAGGCGGAGGACCGCCTGCTGGTCTCCGGCTGGGTGCTGGCGCCGCCTCTGACCTGCTTCCTGGCCGCGCTGATATTGGTGTTCATAGGATATTGAATACGCAAAGCCCGCCGCTTTCGCGGCGGGCTCTGTTCGCAGTTTTTTCGGTTTCGGAAGCGGACTGCGCTGTTTCGCCCGAGGCTCAAGAAGACAAGATTCCCCACTATTTTCATGTTTTCCCGGTATTTATGGTGTCCTCTCTCCACTTATTCGCGTTATTCCCGCTTATTTTAGCATTTTATCCCCACCACGCGGTTCCGGCGCAGCCACGCCGATGCCGGCCTCGCGCATATGTACGCGCAGCTCGTCCACGCTGCCGCGGAACACGGCCCCTGCCATGCCGCAGCGCCGGGCGCCCTGGACGTTGACAGGCAGATCGTCCACGAAAAAGCACTCCGCCGCCGCCAGGCCATAGCGCTCCAGCAGGGCCTCATAGATGCCCCGTTCCGGCTTGACGCAGCCCTCCTCGCAGGAGATGACCCCGCCGTCGAACAGCTCCGCCCCGGGGATGGAGGGCCAATACTCCCGCTGGCGGAAGCTGGCATTGGACAGCAGATATATCCCATACCCCGCCTCTTTCAGTTCCCGGAGCAGCGCCTCCATCCCCGGTACGGGCAGGATGGGCTGTTCCCAGCTCAGGACCAGCTTTCGGGCCGCGGCGTGCAGCCGCTCCGGCAGGCGGGTACAGATGCTGTCCGCGGCCTCGGCGTCCGTCAGCTCGCCCCAGTCCATCTGCGTCCACTCCAACGACCGGAACACCTGCTCCCGCAGCAGCGCCCCGTCCTCTTCGGACACGCCCAGCTCCCGGATATACCGGTCCGGCTCATAGCGGATGAGCACCTGGCCCATATCAAACACAACGCTTCGTATCATAGCTCACACACAAAACAGTGCCATTCCTCCAATTGATGATGCTCCGTCACCCGAAGGCCCGCGGCCTCCAGGGCGGCCCGCACCTCCTCCTGCCGGCCCTCGATGACGCCGGAGCAGACGAATACGCCCCCCGGGGCCAAAAACGCCGGCACATGGGGCGCCAAAGGGATGATGACGTCCGCCACGATGTTGGCCAGGACCAGCCCATACCCGCTCCCCAGACGGGCCCGCAGGGAGGCGGAGGCGATCACGTCCCCCACATAGACGGTGACGGCGCCCTCCACCCCGTTGAGCTTTGCGTTGTCCCGGACGATGTCCGGGGCCTTTTCATCCACATCGGCGGCCACGATGGGCCCCGCCCCCAGCACCGCCGCGGCGATGCCCAGGATACCGCTGCCGCAGCCCAGGTCCAGGACCTTTCCGCCTGGCTTGGCGTATTTCTCTACCGCGGCCAGGCACATGCGGGTGGTGGGGTGGTCCCCGGTGCCGAACAGCAGGCCCGGGTCCAGCCTCACCGGCGTCCGGTCCCCGTCATAATCCTGCCACTGGGGCACGATCACCAGCTTCTCCCCGGTCTCCACGGGCTTGTAATAGTCCCGCCAGTTGTTCTCCCAGTCCGCGTCGGCCACGGGCCGGCTCTCCGGGCTCAGTCCCTTTTCATAGAGGTCCGCGATGATGGCCCGGCCCGCGTCGTCGTCCGAGACCCAGAGCTTTACCCGGCTGGCGCCGGACAGGGACTTTTCCAGCTTCTCGTCCACAAAATCCCAGTACTGGGTGTTGTTCTCCAGAAAGCTCTTAAAGTCCCGCTCGTCCTCGATGACAAAGCCCTCCAGACCCATGGCCGTGAGGGTGTCGCACAGGGCCTCCGGGTCCCCGTGGGCGGGGATGGTGACTTCCAGCCAATTTGACAAATAGATCTTCCTTTCAAAAAGGCGCGGGTACTCCGCGCCCTTACTTATTACGGCCCCCTTGTGCAAAGGGGGCTGGCAGCGCCACTCTTCGGGGCCCCCACGGGAAACCAGCGAAGCGTTTCCTGTGGGGAGAGGAGGAGCGCGGGAGCGGGCGGATGCTGGCGATCACGCCAGCGGAGCTTAGCATACGCCGCGACGACGAGACTGAGGGATCGTTCTCCCAGGCCGACAACCCCTCCGCCTCGCTCCGCTCGGCACCTCCCCTTGCACAGGGGAGGCTTCAAAGTGAGTGGCTTCGCCGCCCGACCTCCCCTTGCACAGGGGAGGCTTTTACTTCTCCGCAGCCGGGGTCCACTTCCACTCGGCGATCTCCGGCATATCCACGCCGTACTTGTTGATATACTGCCGGTGCTCCACCAGCTTATCCTTCATCTGCTGGATGAGGGCGGCGCTGCGGTTGCCCAGGCAGTCCAGATTCTGCAGCGCGGTCATGACCAGGTGGTACCGGTCGATGTTGTTGAGCACCCGCATGTCGAAGGGCGTGGTAATGGTGCCCTCCTCGATATACCCCCGGACGTGGAGGTTCTTGTTCTTCCGCCGGTAGGTGAACTCATGGATCAGGCTGGGATAGCCGTGGAAGGCAAAAATGATGGGCTTATCCACGGTGAAGAGCATGTCGTAATCCCGATCGGACAGGCCGTGGGGGTGCTGGGTGTCGGACTGCAGCCGCATCAGGTCCACCACGTTGACCACCCGGATCTTCAGCTCCGGGAAGGCGTCCCGCAAAATGGTGACGGCGGCCAGGGTCTCCAGGGTGGGCGTATCGCCGCAGCAGGCCATGATGATATCCGGCTCCTGGTAGGCGTCGGTGCTGGCCCACTGCCAGATGCCGATGCCCTCGGTGCAGTGCTTGACGGCCTGCTCCATGGTCAGCCACTGGGGCCGGGGGTGCTTGGAGGCCACCACCACGTTCACGTAGTCCCGGCTGCGGATGCAGTGGTCGAACACGCTCAGAAGGCAGTTGGCGTCGGGGGGCAGGTACAGCCGCACCACGTCCGCCTTCTTGTTGGCCACGTGGTCCAGGAAGCCCGGGTCCTGGTGGGTGAAGCCGTTGTGGTCCTGCTGCCAGACGTTGGAGGCCAGCACGTAGTTGAGGGAGGCGATCTTCTGCCGCCAGGGCAGCTGGTTGCAGACCTTCAGCCACTTGGCGTGCTGGCTGACCATGCTGTCCACGATGCGGATGAACGCCTCGTAGGAGTTGAAGAAGCCGTGGCGTCCGGTGAGAAGATAGCCCTCCAGCATGCCCTCGCACACGTGCTCGGAGAGCATGGCGTCCATGACCCGGCCATCCTGATCCAGGAACTCGTCGTCCTCATATGCCTCGGCGTTCCAGTCCCGACCAGTGACCTCGAACACGGGCCCCAGGCGGTTGGACATGGTCTCATCGGGTCCGAACACCCGGAAGTTGCGGGTCTCGGTGTTCAGGGCGTAGATATCCCGGACGAACTCGCCCAGCTTGCGCATATCCTCCGCCTCCACCGCGCCGGGGGCGGGCAGGTCCACGCCGTACTTGCGGAAGTCCGGCATCCGCAGGTCCTTCAGCAGAAGGCCGCCGTTGGCGTTGGGGTTGGCGCCCATGCGGGCGTTCCCCTTGGGGGGCAGGTCCAGCAGGGCCTGGACGGGGGTGCCGTTTTCGTCGAACAGTTCCTCGGGGTGATAGCTCCTCAGCCAGTCCTCGATCATCTTCCGGTGCTCGTCGCTGTCGGCGGAGATGGGCACCTGGTGGGCCCGGAAGGAGCCCTCCACCTTGCTGCCGTCCACCATCTTGGGACCGGTCCAGCCCTTGGGGGTCCGGAGCACGATCATGGGCCAGTGGACCCGGGTGCCGTCGCCGTTTTTCCGGGCGTTTTCCTGAATGCGCAGGATGGAGCGGATGGCGGTGTCCAGGGCCTTGGCCATCTCCACATGCATCTTCTCCGGGTCGCTGCCCTCCACGAACAGGGGCGTCCAGCCGCAGCCCTCGAAGAACTTCTTCAGCTCGTCATGGGGGATGCGGGCCAGGACGGTGGGGTTGGCGATCTTGAAGCCGTTCAGATGCAGGATGGGCAGCACCGCGCCGTCGGTGCGGGGGTCGTTGAACTTGTTGAGGTGCCAGCAGGTGGCCAGAGGTCCTGTCTCCGCCTCGCCGTCGCCCACCACGCAGGCGGCGATCAGAGTCGGGTTGTCCGCCACCGCGCCGAAGGCGTGGGCCAGGGAATAGCCCAGCTCACCGCCCTCATGGATGGAGCCCGGGGTCTCCGGCGCCACATGGGAGGGGATGCCGCCGGGGAAGGAGAACTGGCGGAAGAGCTTCTCCATGCCTGCCTCGTCCCGGGTGATGTTGGGATAGACCTCGCTATAGCTGCCGTCCAGCCAGTCCTGGGCCACCATGGCGTTGCCCCCGTGGCCGGGGCCGGACAGGTAGATCATGTTCAGGTCATAGGCCCGGATGACCCGGTTCAGGTGGGTATAGATGAAGTTCTGGCCGGGAACGGTGCCCCAGTGGCCCACGATCTTGTGCTTGAAATGCTTTTCCGTGAGGGGCGTCCTCAGGAGGGGGTCGCTCAGCAGGTAGAGCTGCCCCGCGGCGAGATAGTTGGCCGCGCGCCAGTACATGTCCATGGTGTGGAGCAGCTCCGGCGTGGCGGCAAATTCCTTGTGGTACGTCACGAAAGTCACCTCTTTTTCAGTATGTCCCAAAAAATAGTTTCTAGTTGGAAAAACCGTTTTGTGTCTCACCATATTATCATGACCATATGGCAAAACAGCTATGCTGTTTTGCTGCGCCGCAAAGCGGCTCGGCGTAACGCCGCAGGGCGTTGCGCCATCGGATAATCATTATAGCAGATGTTTTCCCGGATGGGAAGAAAAACCGCGCCGGCGGCGGCGCCCACCGCTCCCGGCGCGGAAAAAACTGCTTGCACTCGCAACAGCGCCGCGCTATAATACTTTGTGACGAAATAGCAAAGGCGGGACTTGGGACGGTTGCAGCGTCCCAAGCCCCTATGCAGGAGTTAGGGCTCCTACACAGCTTTTCAGCGCCCAAGGTCCATTATACTTTCTCCCGCCTGTTTTTACAAGCGGAAAAGGTAGGCTGGCTTGTGTTGTGTTGTGCGCGGTGTGGGGAATGACCCTGCGCCGCCTTTGTTGTTTCGGCGGGAACGTTCGCGGGGCAGGCTTTTGCGGGTCTGTTCCCGCGGGCAAGTACCGTTGAAACGGCGCAGCCGACACCGCCGGGGTAGACATATTTTTCCTTTCTGACGGTGGCTGTAGATTTAGATCGAGGAAGGAAAGCAAAAATGAAGAAAAGAATGTTGGCAACTCTCCTGGCCCTGAGCCTGGTCCTCACCCTGGGGATCGGGGCCCTGGCGGCGGAGGAAGAACTGAACGACTACCAGCTCACCGGATCGGAGATGGCGGCGCTGAGCGAGGCGCTGGGCGGCGCTGATTCTTCAGCCGTCAACGACGCGTTCTTTCACATCGTCATGACCTATGAGCAGACGTCCAAAAGTCAGGCCTTCACCTATGCCGACGCCATAGCGGACGTCCTGGCCGCAGATGGGGACAGCAACGCTGATGCGCTCGCCTCCATGTTCGGCATAGGGTACGAAGAGGAGCTGGAGGTCGTCACGGCCATCTCCGACTGGCTGGCGGAGCAGCAGATGGACGAGGAGAGGACCGCGGGCTTTTTCCAGTCCCTGTCCGACGGCATGAACTGGCCCACGGACGCCTATAAGGCGTTTGCGGAAGAACTGTTCCCCGCCGAGGACGCGGCTGACGGGTCCGCAGAGCCCATCGAATTCGACATAGACCCGGCAAATACGGACGAAACCGGGGCCGTTTTGGGTACGGCGGCTGTCCCGGCGGATGGACGTTATCTCTTTTCCGTATCCCTTTCGCCGATGGATGAGGCCGCCGATGTCACCTTCACCTCCGATCTGCCCATCCAGACGGACTCGGCCGTTGTCCCCGTCGATGAACTCGCGAACGGTCTCCAGTATATTTACGCGGTGGTGGAGCTGACCGCGGGGGACTATACCGTGGCCGTGGGCAACGCCTATTACAGCGCCGATCTCATCCCCGTGCAGATGGTGGACTCTCTGGAAGGCACGTTTGAGCCGGACAGCGTGTATGTGTGTGCCCTGGACGAGCCGGTGACGGTGACGTATACGGTGGACAGCATGCTCTACACCCGCTTTTATGGCGGAGCGGAGGGTGGGCTCCTCCAGGATCTGGCCCAGGATTCGGAGACTTCCGCCGAAGTCACGGTGGAATTTCCCGCAGGGACCGCAGTCATCGACGCCAGCGACGGCATTTTCCCCATCACCGGTACGATGTCCTGAGTTTTTGCGCGAGGCCCCAACAAAATACCCCCTTGCGGAGCTGCCTGGCCAGGCGGCTCCGCTTTTCTCTCCCGGGGCCTCTTGCGGACGGCGGGAAAATCCTGTAAACTGTCCTGTAGAAAAACGGAGAAAGGATGTCACTGTATGCAGACTGGAGACGTCATCCACGGCTTTGCCGTGCTGGAAAACCGCCCGCTGCCGGAGATCGGCGCGGTGATGCGGCGGATGGAGCACACCAAAAGCGGCGCCCGGCTCATCTGGCTGGACCGGCCCGACGACAACAAGACCTTCTCCATCGCCTTCAAAACCATCCCTCAGGATGACACCGGGGTGTTCCACATCCTGGAGCACTCGGTGCTGAACGGCTCGGAAAAATACCCGGTGAAGGAGCCCTTCGTGGAGCTTCTGAAGAGCTCTATGGCCACCTTCCTGAACGCCATGACCTTCCCGGACAAGACCATGTACCCGGTCTCCTCCCGGAACGACCAGGATTTTCTGAACCTCATCGACGTATACATGGACGCGGTGCTCCATCCCCTGAGCATCACCGACCCCCACGCCTTCCGGCAGGAGGGCTGGCACTATGAGCTGGACAGTCCCCAGGGGGAGCTGCGGTGCAACGGCGTGGTGTACAACGAGATGAAGGGGGCCTTTGCCTCCCCGGACAGCGTGATGGTCGCGGAGATGAACGCGCTGCTGTTCCCGGACAGCTGCTACGGCTTTGAGTCCGGCGGCCACCCGGACCACATCCCGGAGCTCACCTATGAAAATTACCTGGCCAGCCACGCCCGGTTCTATCACCCCTCCAACAGCTACATCTTCCTGGACGGCCAGATAGACCCGGACGCGGTGCTGGAAAAGCTGAACGGTTTTCTGGCCCCCTACGACCCCATCGACCCGGACGCGGACATCCCCATGCAGGGGGCCGTATCCCCGGCGGAGCGGACGTGCGAGTATGAGATCGGCCCGGACGAGGACGAGACGAACAAGGCCATCCTGGCGGAAGGCTGGGTCTTCGGTCGGTTCGACGACACGGAAAAGAGCATGGCCGCCTCCGTGCTGAGCCGCTTCCTGTGCGGGTCCAACGAGGCGCCTTTGACAAAGGCCCTGCTGGACGCAGGGCTCGCCGAGGACGTATCCTTTGAGACCGACGACGGCATCGGGCAGCTCTATACCCTGCTGGTGGTCCGCAACGCGGACCCGGCCAGGAAAGACGAGATATGGGACCTGGCAGACAGCACCCTCCGGGACCTGGCCGGCGGCGGTCTTGACAAAAAGCGCCTGCACAGCATCCTGGACCGGCTGGAGTTCACCACCCGGGAGAAGGACTTCGGCGGCATGCCCCGGGGCCTCATCTATGCCATCGCCAGTCTGGAGAGCTGGCTGTACGGGGGCGATCCGGCCCAGAATCTCTGCTATGACGCCCTGTTCGCTGCCCTGCGGGAGAAGATCGACACGGGCTGGTTCGACGGCTTCCTGCGCCAGGCGTTCCTGGACAATCCCCACCGGGCCCGGCTGGTCATGCTGCCCTCCCGGACCCTGGGGGCGGAGAAGCAGGCCGCCGAGGCGGCGCGGCTGGCAAAGGTGAAGACCGGATGGGACAGTGCGCAGATCGAAAAGGTCATGGAGGACTTCGCCGTTCTCCGGGACCGGCAGAGCCAGGCCGACACGCCGGAGCAGCTTTCCTGTCTGCCGGCGCTGCGGCTCGCCGACATCCCGGAGCAGGGCGCTCCGGTACGCCAGGAGATTGGCTCCGCCGGGGGCGTGACGGTGCTGCACCAGCCGGAGGACACCGGCGGCATCACCTACCTTGACCTCTGGTTCTCCCTGGCCGATCTGGGCCTGGAAGCCCTTCCGGCGGTGAGCTTTCTGTCCCGGCTCCTGGGCCAGGTGGCCACGGAGCGCTATCCCGTGCTGGAGCTGCGCAGCGAGCTCGAAGGGAAGCTGGGCCGGTTTTCCCTGGCCTGCTCCGCCGGGGCCCGGCCGGGCCAGACGGAGTCGGCCACGCCCTATCTCTGCGTCAGCGCCGCCATGCTGGACGGCCGCAAGCA